>NZ_JASGSR010000011.1:0-110923 GCF_040446015.1 Bradyrhizobium sp. INPA03-11B | reverse complement strand
CACATGCATTGCCGATTCTGGAATCCCAGGCTCAGCGTCCGAGTCAATCTGTCGCATCAGATCTGTGCATGCCCTAGGGCGAAAGCCGGGACCCATTACCACAGGATTGTGTTGTCAAAGAAAGCTGCGGCCCCAGCGTCGCTCCATAACTCACATTCGTGGTTATGGGTCCCGGCTTTCGCCGGGACGACACCTGTTGTTACGGAACCCTCGCGTCAAGACGCGTCAGCCGAGCCCCATCACCACTTCCTCGATCTTGATCGGGAAATTCCGCACCCGGATGCCGGTGGCATGGAAGACGGCGTTGGCGACGGCGCCGGCGCTGCCGGTGATGCCGATCTCGCCGACGCCCTTGATGCCGAGCGGGTTCACATGCGGATCGTGCTCGTCGACCGTGATCACTTCCATCGGCGGCACGTCGGCATTCACGGGCACATGGTACTCGGCGAGGTTCGCATTCAGGATGCGTCCCGAACGATGGTCCATCACCGCCTCCTCGTGCAGCGCGAACGACAGGCCCCAGATCATGCCGCCGCGCAGCTGGCTCTCTACCAGCAACGGATTGATGATGCGCCCCGCGGCGAACGCGCCGACCAGCCGCGTGGCGCGGATCTGGCCGAGCTCCGGATCGACCTTGACCTCGGCAAACACAGCGCCATGCGCGTGCATCGCATATTGCGACTGCGCCGCCGCATCGGCCGCGCCACTGCCGCTGGCGTCGACCTCCGCGAGGCCGGCGCGAGCGAGAATTTCGGCGTAGCTTTCGCTGCGCGCATCGTCGTCGCGGCGATGCAGCCGTCCACCGCGCGCCACCACGCCGGCATTGCCTGCGCCGAACAGCGGCGAGCGCTCGTCCGTGGTCGCAAGCTCGGCGAGTTTTGCGATTACGGCAGCACCAGCGTTATGGATCGCGGCGCCGACGGTTGCGGTATGGCCCGAGCCGCCGGCAATGCCGGCATCCGGCAGATCGGAGCTGCCGGAGCGGAACGCCAGCTGGTCGAAATCGAGACCGAGCGAGTCGGCCGAGATCTGCGCCAGCGCGGTCCAGGCGCCCTGCCCCATGTCATGCGCGCCGGTCTCCATCACGCCCTTGCCATCGGCGCGGATCACCGCGCGCGCATTGCCCTGGAACATGATGGCCGGGAAGGTCGCGGTCCCCATGCCCCAACCGACCAGAAAACCGTTCTCGTCGCGCATCTGCCTCGGCTGCAGCGGACGGCCCGCCCAGCCGAAGCGTTCGGCGGCCTTGGCATAACACTGGCGCAGCGCCTTGGAGGAGAACGGCTTGCCGGTGGTCGGCTCGACCTCGGCATAGTTCTTCAACCGGAACTCCAGCGGATCGATGCCGCAGGCGAACGCCGCCTCGTCGATCGCGCTTTCCAGCACGATCGATCCGGTGGCCTCACCCGGCGCCCGCATGAACAGCGGCGTGCCGGTGTCGACGCGCACCGCTTCATGCGCGGTGCGGATCGCGGGGCTGGCATAGAGCGTGTGCGAGGCGTCGGCGGCGGGCTCGTAGAAATCGTCGAAGCTCGACGTCGTGACGCGCGCCTCGTGATTGATCACGGCCAGCACGCCGGCATCGTCGGTGCCGATCCGGATGCGCTGGCGGGTCGGCGGACGATGGCCGACCGGGCCATACATCTGGCTCCTGCGCAGCACGAGCTTGACCGGACGCCCGATCAGCCTGGCGGCCATGATGCCGAGCACCTGCGGCCCGGAGATCAGCCCCTTGGAGCCGAAGCCGCCGCCGAGGAACGGGCTGTTGATGTGAATATTCGCCGGCGAAATGCCGAACAGCCCGGCGACGCGCATCTGGGCGAACCCCATGCCCTGGCTCGGCGTATCGATGAACAGACGATCGCCATCCCACACCGCGACGATCGCATGCGGCTCCATCGCGTTGTGATATTGCGCCGGGGTCTCGTAGGTCGCATCGGTCAGCTTCGTAGCTGCAGCCATGCTGGCGTCGATATCGCCGTGACGGACTTCAGCGGGATTGCCGATACCCACCACCGGCGGTGCATAGGCCTCGCCGGCGTCGAGGCCGACGCGCGCGATCTCGACCTGGTAGCGCGGCGACAGCAGCGCCGCACCTTCAGTCGCGGCCTCCAGCGTCTCGGCGATCACGACCGCGATCGCCTGGTTGGCGTAGCGCACCTCGTCGCTTTGCAGCAGCTCCATGCGGAAGGCGAACGGATTGCCCTTGGCGTCGGGATCTTCCGCCAGCTCCGGCTTGTGCGCCGGGGTCATCACGTCGATCACGCCGGGGTGGCGCTTGGCGGCGGCGACGTCGAGCGAAGTGACGCGGCCGCGCGCGATGCAGCTGGTCGCGATCACGGCATAGACCATGCCGGCCGGATGATTGTCGGCGGCATAGCGCGCCTTGCCGGTGACCTTCAGCACGCCGTCGGTGCGGGTCAGCGGCTGGCCAATGTTCGAGCCATGCCGGATATGGGCGGGGTCGCGGGTCAGACTGAGTTCAACCGTCATGCGTTACGCTCCTGCAACGGACGAGAAGGGAGAGCCGGGCAGCGCGGGAATCCGGTCCGGCGTGCCTCTGGCAGCAAGGGTGAGCGCGCGCGCGACGATGCGCTGCGCGAGCTCGATCTTGAAGGCGTTGTCGCCGGACGGTTTTGCGTCCGCGAGCGCGGCGCGTGCCGCCTCGCGATAAAGGGCCGGATCCGGCGCTGCGCCGGCGAGCACCTGCTCGGCCTCGCGCGCCCGCCACGGTTTGGCCGCAACGCCGCCGAGCGCAAGCCGCGCTTCGCGGACCTTGCCGTCCTCGATGCGCAGGCTAGCTGCGGCCGAGATCACGGCAAAGGCATAGGAGGTGCGCTCGCGCACCTTGATGTAGCGGGCATGCCTGGCGAAGTCTTTCGCTTCAACCGGCAGCCGCAGCGCGACGATCAAATCGCCGCGCTCCAGTGCGGTCTCGCGCTCCGGCGCATCACCGGGCAGCCGATGCAGCGCCTCCAGCGGCAGCTCGCGCCGGCCGCCTTTGCCCTCGATCTCGACGACGGCGTCGAACGCCACCAGCGGCACGCAGAAGTCAGACGGATGGGTCGCGATGCAACCCTCGCTCCAGCCGAGCACGGCGTGCAGGCGGTTCTCGCCCTTCAGCGCGTCGCAGCCGGCGCCCGGCCAGCGCCGGTTGCAGGCGCTGCCGGCATCGTAGAAATAGGCGCAGCGCGTCCGCTGCATCAGATTGCCGCCGACCGTCGCGGCATTGCGCAGCTGCGCGGACGCGCCCGACAGCAACGCCTCGGCGACCGCGGGATAGTTGCGCGCGAACTGGGCGTCATGCGCGAGATCGGCATTGCGCACCAGCGCGCCGATGCGCAAGCTACCGTCGGCGAGCTGCTCGATGCGGTCGAGCCCGGGCAACCGCGTGACGTCGACGAGGCGGCTTGGCCGGCTGACACCGCCCTTCATCAGATCGAGCAAATTGGTGCCGGAGGCGAGATAGCTCGCGCCCTTCTCGGAGCCCGCCGCGATCGCGTCCGCGACACTGGCCGGCCTGACATAATCGAAATTCATCATGCGGAGCGCCTCTGCTTAGTGGCGGTCATGTTGGATTGTGCCTCGAGCACGGCCTCGGTGATCCCCTGATAGGCGCCGCAGCGGCACAGATTGCCGCTCATGCATTCGCGCACGCGCTCGGGATCGTCGCCGGCCTGCCCCTCCTGGATCATGCCGATGCCGCTCATGATCTGGCCCGGCGTGCAGAAGCCGCACTGGAAGCCGTCATGGGCGATGAAGGCGGCCTGCACCGGATGCAGCTCGCCGCCGCGCCCGACGCCCTCGATGGTGACGATCTCGGCGCCGTCATGGCTGACGGCGAGCGCGAGGCAGGAATTGATACGACGGCCATCGACCAGGATGGTGCACGCGCCGCACTGGCCGCGGTCGCATCCCTTCTTGGTTCCGGTGAGGTCGAGCCGCTCGCGCAGCAGGTCGAGCAGCGTGACGCGGGGGTCGTCGAGGGTGATTTCCCGGCGGACGCCGTTGATGGTGAGACTGAGTGGGAGATTCATGCAAGGCTCCGATCCGTGTATGGTCGGGTTGAATCGAGGCAACGCGAACCCGTGGCCGCCGATGCATGATCGGCGCGCCTTGTCAGGCCCGGTGCTGGTCGCCATATACGGAGGCATCCTCCGTTTACAAGGGAGGGTGAAAAGAAAAAGCAATGGCCGATCCATCACCAGAAATTGTCCGCAAGCCGCGCGCCGATGCCGTGCGCAACCGCGAGCGCGTGCTGGAAGCGGCCAAGGCCGTGTTCTCGGCCGGCGGCAGCGAGGCGAGCCTGGAGGCCGTGGCGCGCCATGCCGGCGTCGGCATCGGCACGCTCTACCGCCACTTCCCGACCCGCGAGGCGCTGTATGAGGCGGTCTATCGCCGCGAGGTCGAGCAGCTCGGCGATCTTGCCGAGCAATTGCAATGCGCCCCCGAGCCGGTCGAGGCGCTGCGGCGCTGGCTGCGCGCCAATGTGGAATTCGTCGCCACCAAGAAGGGCATGGTCGCCGCGCTGGCGCTGGTCGCGCACGGCTCGACCGAGCTGCACGCCTATTCGTTCGACCGCCTGACCAAGGCGATCGGCACCCTGCTCGCGCGCGCCGTCGCAGCCGGCGTCATCCGCAGCGACATCAGCGCCGAGGACGTGCTGCGCGCGCTGATCGGCATGTGCTACATGCACGACCAGCCGGGCTGGCAGACCACCGCGCTCAGGCTGTTGGATGTGTTCGTCGACGGCTTGCGGGTGCAGCCTGTGGCCAAGGTAGCATCGGCGAAACCTGCGAAGAACGCCGGGCGGAAGCCGCCGCGCAAGGCATAGCTGCCGGAGCCTGCAGAAAAAAGAAGTCGGCAAATGTGAAAAAGTGCACAGACGGTCCGGCCGGCGTCGGGCTAGATCGTCGTATTGACGCGTCCAAGCTCATATTTGCTCTAGTTCATATTCGCGATCCAGCCCGGCCACCGCGCCGGGCTTTTCGTTGATCCATCGCGCAGCTGGCAGAACGGCACGGATATATCGTAATAAGATATATCACGCGCGAGGCACACGGTTGACGGCTCCCCAACAGCTGCAATTGAACGAAGGTCGAATGGACCGTCCGATGTTTCCATTCACGCCGTCCTCAGGAATGACTATGCTGGCAAGAAAACAGGCGGACGCGCAGGCCAACCTAGCGATCTGCCGATTGGCCATGGCGAGGAAAACGCGCGTTCGCGCTCGAGCTTTCGAGGACGACTCCCGGCATTCGGGAAAAGATGCGCCTGCCGTTCATTTGGATTGCAGAAATGAACGAGAGCATCTCATCTCCGTTTATCCGCTACCCCATTGGCACCTCGCTGCTGATGGCCGGCGTTCTGTTCGTCGGCATGGTCGCCTATCCGCTGCTGCCGGTTGCGCCGCTGCCGCAGGTCGACTTTCCGACCATCCAGATCTCCGCAAGCCTGCCCGGCGCCAGCCCCGAAACCATGGCCTCCTCCGTCGCGCAGCCGCTGGAGCGGCAATTCGCGCAGATTCCCGGCATCGCGCAGATGACCTCGACGAGCTCGCTCGGATCGACCGCGGTCACCATCCAGTTCGATCTGAACCGCAACATCGACGGCGCCGCCAACGATGTCCAAGCGGCGATCAATGCCGCAGGCGGCCAGTTGCCCAAGAACCTGCCGTCGCCGCCGACCTATCGCAAGGTCAACCCGGCGGACTCGCCTGTCCTGATACTGTCGGCGACCTCGGACACCCTGCCGCTGATCAAGGTGAGCGATGCGGTCGACGCCCAGCTCGGCCAGCAGATCAGTCAGATTTCGGGCGTCGCCCAGGTGTTCATCGGCGGGCAGCAGAAGCCCGCCATTCGCGTCCAGGTCGATCCCGCCAAGCTGGTCGCCAAGGGGCTCTCGCTGGAAGACATCCGCGGCCAGATCGCCATCACAACGACAGACAGTCCGAAGGGCAACATCGACGGCACGAGCCGCGCCTACACGATCTACGCCAACGATCAGCTGCCGGATGCCAAGGACTGGAATGACGTCATCGTCGCCTACCGCAACGGCGGCCCGTTGCGGATCCGCGACATCGGCCGGGCCGTCGCCGCGCCGGAAGACATGAAACAGGCCGCCTGGGCGGATGGCCAACGCGGCGTGTTCCTGGTCATCTTCAAGCAACCCGGCGCCAATGTCATCGGAACGGTCGACAGGATCAAGGAGCAGCTTCCGAGGCTGATTGCCGCCATTCCGCCCGCCGTCAAGATCAAGATCATCAGCGACCGGACATTGACGATCCGCGCGGCGGTCGAGGACGTGCAGATCACCCTGCTGATCACCATCGTGCTGGTCGTCATGGTGATCTTCCTGTTCCTGCGCAGCTTCTGGGCCACGGTGATTCCGGCCGTCACCGTGCCGCTGGCGCTGCTCGGCGCCTGCGCGCTGATGTGGGTGTTCGGCTATACGCTCGACAATCTGTCGCTGATGGCCCTGACGATTGCGGTCGGATTCGTGGTCGACGACGCCATCGTCATGCTGGAAAACATCACGCGCTATGTCGAGCAGGGTGAGCGGCCGCTCGCCGCGGCGCTGCGGGGCGCGGGCGAGATCGGGTTCACCATCCTGTCGATCAGCATTTCGCTGGTCGCGGTGCTGATCCCGCTGCTGCTGATGGGCGGCGTGATCGGCCGGCTGTTCCGCGAGTTCGCGGTGACCCTGGCCATGGCGATCTTCGTCTCGCTGGTGGTGTCGCTGTCGCTGACGCCGATGATGGCATCGCGCTTCCTGCGCGCGCGTGCCGAAACCAGGCACGGCCGGCTCTACCAATGGAGCGAAGCGGCATTCGATCGGATGCTGCATGGCTATGAGCGCGGCCTCGATCTGGCGCTGCGCTGGAGCCGCACCACGCTGTGCATCTTCTTCGCGACCGTGGCGCTGTCGGTCTATTTGTTCGTGATCATTCCCAAGGGATTCTTCCCGCAACAGGACAACGGCTTCCTGATCGCCGTGTCGCAGATGGCGGAAGATATCTCGTTTGCCGACATGAAGCGGCATCAGGAGGAGCTCAGCAGCATCGTCCGGGCCGATCCCGCGGTCGACAGCATGGCCGAGTTCATCGGCGGCGGCGGCACCGCGCTGAATTCCGGCCGCATGTACATCACGCTGAAGCCGCGCGAGGAGCGCGACGCGAACGCCGAGCAGATCATCGCGCGGCTGCGGCCGAAGCTCGAGGCGGTCGAGGGCGCGCGGCTCTACATGCAGGCCTCGCAGGACGTCCGGCTCGGCGGCCGCGCCACGCGGACGCAGTTCGAATACACGCTGCAGGACGCCAACCTCGCCGAGCTGAATGAATGGGCGCCGAAGATCCTGACCAGGCTGAAGACCCTAGCCCAACTACGCGACGTCGCCACCGACCAGCAGACCGAGGGAACGACGCTGACGCTGACGATCGATCGCGATACGGCCTCACGCTACGGCATCCAGCCGCAATTGATCGACGACACGCTGTACGACGCGTTCGGCCAGCGCCAGGTGACGCAATACTTCACCCAGCTCAACAGCTATCACGTCATCCTCGAGATCCTCCCCGAGCTGCAGGGCAAGCTCGACACGCTCGACAGGCTCTACATCAAGTCGCCGACGACCGGCGACGAAGTGCCGCTCTCGGTGTTCGCCAAGTGGACGACGGTTCCGGTGCGGCCGCTCGCGATCGCCCACCAGGGGCAGTTTCCGGCGACCACGATCAGCTTCAACCTCGCGCAAGGCGTGGCGCTCGGCCAAGCCACCGACGCGATCCAGAACGCCGTCGCCGACCTGGGCGCTCCAGGCACGCTCAGCTCGAGTTTCCAGGGCACGGCGCAGGCCTTCCAGCAATCACTGAGCTCGGTGCCGCTCTTGATCCTGGCCGCGCTGGTCGTGGTCTATCTGATCCTCGGCATGCTCTATGAGAGCTACATCCATCCGCTCACGATCTTGTCCACGCTGCCTTCGGCCGGGGTCGGCGCGCTGGCGATCCTGATGGCGTTCGGGTTCGATTTCAGCCTGATCGCGCTGATCGGCATCATCCTGCTGATCGGGATCGTGAAGAAGAACGGCATCATGATGGTCGACTTCGCGATCGCCGCCGAACGCGAGGAGCATCTGTCGCCGCAGGAATCGATCCGGAAGGCGGCGCTGCTGCGCTTCCGCCCGATCATGATGACGACGATGGCAGCCCTGCTCGGCGGCGTACCGCTGATGCTGGGCACCGGAACGGGATCGGAAATCCGTCAACCGCTCGGCTATGCGATGGTCGGCGGCCTGATCGTGAGCCAGGCGCTCACGCTGTTCACGACGCCGGTCGTGTATCTCTACCTCGACCGGCTCTCGAACGCGCTGTCGAGCTGGACGGCAACCAAGAAGGACGACGATGCCGAACCGCCGGTGAGGAACGCCGCCGAATGACAATTCGTGCGCGATGGTCCCTGGTGATCGTCACTCCGGCGACTTCAGGCGAACGTGATCGGGAATCGGCAACGGCTTGTTGGGTCCGTCGAGGAATTCGACGGTCGTGAAGGCGAGGTCGGTGTCGCCGATGTTGTGGACGGCGTGCACGAAATATTCGTTCGCGGCCAGTTCACGGTGCTGGGTGAAACCCTTGTAGAGCACGCGCTCGGCCGAGGAGCCATCCTCGAACCAGTTGCGCGAGCGTCCATCCGTCATCGCGGTCCAGAAATGGCTCACCACATGACGATGAAAGCCGAACCAGGTCCCGGCAGGTATGTGCAGATGCCAGACCCTAAGCTTTGCGGTCTCGGACACCAGCTGGCTGCCGACCGCACCATTCCATTTGCCCGCTTCATAGGCGTCCTGAAGCTCTTTCGGCCAGGCCGCACGAGAATTTTCCGACATCGGTTTGCTGGCTCCTTTGATACCAAAGTAACTATTGGTCTCAACACAAGACTGATATTCACGCAAATATTCGCATAATTCCTTGTTCGCAAGGTCAAACCATCGGTACCATTCATGATTGATCTTGACATGGCGCGGGCCGAAGACTTACGACCGGACAAAACAAGCTGCCGCCTTGCAACGGTCGAAACGCTGCGGCGTCAGCGACGCGAGAGGAAGTGCCATGTTGGAAACGCCTGTCCTGATCGTCGGCGCCGGACCTGTCGGTTTGACGGCAGCCATCGCACTCTCTCAGCACGGCATCCGCTCCGTGCTGGTCGAACGCCATCCATCGACCTCCATCGCGCCCAAGGCCCGCGGCATCAACGCGCGCACGATGGAGATGTACCGGCAGATGGGCATCGAAGACGACATCCGCGCGGTCGGCATGCCGGCGCGATACGGCAAGATGATCCTGTGGGCGGAGAGCCTGGCCGGCCGGGAGATCAATCGCCTTGAACCCGGACGAGGCTCGGCAGCGAGCCGCACGATGTCCCCGGCCGGCAATTGCGGCTGCTCGCAGGATATTCTCGAACCGATCCTGCGGCGTCACGCCGAAGCGCTGGCCCCGGGCAGCGTGCGGTTCAACACGGAGCTGACCGAACTCAAGCAGGGTGCAAGCGGTGTCAGCGGCGTCCTCACGGACCTCGTGAAGCAGGCCACGATTCCATTCCATGCACGCTACGTCGTCGCTGCGGACGGCACGCGGAGCTCGGTGCGCGACGCGCTCCAGATCGGCAGGACTGGCGAAAGAGACATCTACGATTCAGTCAACGTCCATTTCCGCGCCGATCTGCGC
The DNA here is from genome assembly GCF_040446015.1 of Bradyrhizobium sp. INPA03-11B. Taxonomy (NCBI): domain Bacteria; kingdom Pseudomonadati; phylum Pseudomonadota; class Alphaproteobacteria; order Hyphomicrobiales; family Nitrobacteraceae; genus Bradyrhizobium; species Bradyrhizobium sp. INPA03-11B. The sequence continues at coordinate 101,208 of NZ_JASGSR010000011.1, read as the reverse complement.
CCCTGGGTCGAAGACCGCCCGGCTGCGCTGTATCTCATCGAGCAGCCGGACTTTCGCGCCACGTTCCTGACCGTGAACGGCACCGACCGCTGGGGCTTTCTCGTCCACAGCCTCAGCGCCTACGGCTTCACGCGCGAGAATCTTACGCCCGAGCGATGCGTCGCATTGGTTCGCCAGGCCGTGGGAGCGCCGGACCTGACGGTGGAAGTGCTCGGCATCAGTTTCTGGAACTGCTCGGCGATGGTCGCGGACAGGTTCAGCGACGGCAACATCTTCCTGGTCGGCGATGCCGCGCATGAAACGACACCGAGCGGCGGCTTCGGCATGAATCTCGGCGTGCAGGACGCGCAGAACCTTGCGTGGAAGATGGCCGCCGTGCTGCACGGCGAAGCCGACCCATCGCTGCTCGACACTTACGATGCGGAACGGCGGCCGCATGCCTCCGAGGTCGTGCAGGCGACGCTGCTCAACATGCAGAGCTTCGATCGTACGGCGCGCCAGGTCGAGGCAAAGTTGCCGCGGAAGGAGTTTCTCAACGAGCGCGGCCTGATCTTCGGTGCATGCTACCGCTCAACGGCCGTCGTACCCGACGGATCGCCGCCCCCCGTCACAAGCGTCACCGAGTACGAGCCCTCGGCCCATCCCGGCTGCCGCGCTCCGCATGTCTGGCTCGCGCGCAACGGCGAGCGCATCTCGACAATCGATCTGGTCGGACGGGGTTTCGTGCTTCTGACCGCGTCTGGCGGCGAGGCCTGGCGCGCGGCCGTCAACCAGCGCGGTCTGCCGCGGATCGACCTGCGCGTTATCGGCGAAGACCTCATTGACGCTGAGGCCATCTGGATGAACGCCTACGGCGTTCAGGACGGCGGCGCGGTGCTCGTGCGTCCGGACGGCTATGTGGCTTGGCGTGCCGCGTCCTTGCCTGATGATCCCGCGCGCGTTCTCGCCGAGGTTTTCGCTCACCTGCTCGGCCGCCAGCTCAACACCCAAGCTGCCTGAGCCTTGCGCACCAGCCCGCCGGCGATCCGCCTGCGCGTTGCCGAAGAGGGGGATGCCGTGACGATAGCTGTGCCGGATGTGCAGGAATCTCCGCGTGTGGAGCAGGCCGCCAGTCAGGCCACGTGGTACGCGTGGTACGTCGTGTTCGTGCTGACCGCCTGCTACACGCTCGCCTTCGTGGATTCCAAGATCCCGTTCATCCTGGTGCAGGCGATCAAGAGCGATCTCGCGCTGACCGACACCCAGCTCGGCATCATCGCGGGGCCTGCCTTCTCGTTGATGTATGCCGCGGGCGCGATGCCGATTGCAAAACTGTCGGATCGCATCGCCCGCAAATACGTCATCGCGGTTGCGGTGACGATCTGGAGCGGCTTCACCGCCGCCGGCGGCGCCACCCACTCGTTCCTCGCATTCATGTTCAGCCGCACCGGCGTCGCGCTCGGCGAGTCGGCGCTGACACCCGCCGCGCATTCGATATTCGCGGACTATTTCCCGGCGGGCCAGCGCTCCAAGGTGATCGCGATCTACTCGTGCGGGATTGCGATCGGCAGCTTCATCGCGTTGACCGTCGGCGGCGCGCTGTCCGATCGGCTGGGCTGGCGCACGACCTTGATGATCGTCGGCGGTGTCGGCCTGGCGCTGTCCTTCATCGTCGCGGCCACGGTCCGGGAACCGGCGCGCGATCTCAGCACGTCGGGCCGGCAGATGTCTGAGGGCAGCCTGGTCGCACTCCTCAGCGATCCGGCGATCCGCAACACCATCGTCGGCGGCATGATCCTTGGCATCGCCAACGGCTCGGTGAGCGCGTGGGGACCGGCCTACATCATGCGCACCTTCCACCTGTCGGCCGCGGCCACGGGTGCGACCTACGGCACACTTCTGGGTATCCTCGCAATCGTCGGCACGCTAGCAGGCGGATTGATCGCCGGCTGGCTCTCCAACAAGGACGTCAGATACGGCTTCCGCCTGCTCGCAGCGGCGTTCGTGATCTCGACCATTGCCAAGATCATCTCGCTGCTGACGCCGAGCTACGTCCTGTTCCTGGCGTTCGGCGCGATCTCCGCCTTTCTGCAACTGTTCTATCCCGGCCCGACCTATGCGACGATCCAGTCGCTGGCGAAACCGAATGCGCGCAGCTTCGCATCGGCGGTGACGATGTTCTGCATCAACGCCGTCGGCATCGCTGGCGGTGCTTTCCTGACCGGACTGTTGAGCGACCGCCTGGTGCCGCTTGCCGGCGCCGAATCGCTGCGCTGGTCGCTTGGGATCATGTCGTTGATGTCGGCGTGGGCGGCCATCCATTACTGGCGGGCATCCTATCACCTCGGGCGACGGGTCAAGGCAATCGGCTGACGATTACTCGAACAGGTTTCGTCGCGTCGTCAGCAGATGATCGCGCATCGCGCGGGCCGCGTCGTCGGCTGAGCGCCGTCGCAACGTCTCGCAGATCGCGCGGTGATGGGCAAACGAACGGCGCCGCTTTTCGGGCGTGATCGCGGCGAGCCGCAGGGCCTGCCAGTCTCCGGTCGATCGCGCCGCGTTGAACGCCGTCACCAGGCCGACAAGGATGTCATTGCGGGTCGCCTCCGCGATCGCGAGATGGAACGCGCCGTCCCAGCGTACCCAGGCCTCATCGTCCTTCACCTCGGTGGTGCGGCGCATGCAGGTTTCGATATTGGCAAGGTCGGCTTCGCTGGCGTTGACCGCGGCAATCGCTGCGATCGAGGGTTCGACGACGAGGCGGGCCTCAAGCACGGCGGCCGGACTGCCGCGCGCGATCAGGCGTTCGATGCTGATGGGACCGACGGTGCGGCGGCCGAGAAACGTGCCGTTGCGGCGGCCGCGCCAGATCTGCCCCTCGAGCTCCATCTGGGTAAGGATCTTGCGCAACGCACGGCGGCTGATGCCGAGCTCGGTGGCGAGCTCCCGCTCCGGCGGCAGACGATCGCCCTCGCCGAGCTCGTTCTGCTCGATGAAATCAAGCAGCTCGTTGGTTTCCTCGGTGTCGGCTTCTCGATCTGATGGCGCCGCTCTCGGCACGTCGGGCTCGCTATCCTGAAAGGACTCTCGCGGGAGTCTACTACCCCGGCAAGAAGCCGAATAGCGCTATTCACGCGACCGGCCCGCGACGCGACGCGCTATCCAAAGCGATGATCGTAGCGCTTGATCGACAGCTCCTTGGTGTCGATCTCGGGCTTCTTGCCGGAGAGCATGTCGGCGAGCACCCGCCCCGAGCCGCAGGCCATGGTCCAGCCGAGCGTGCCGTGGCCGGTGTTGAGGTGCAGATTGGCAAAGCGCGTCGCGCCGATCACAGGCGGGCCGTCCGGCGTCATCGGGCGCAGGCCGCACCAGAAGGTGGCCTTGGGAAGATCGCCGCCGCGCGGAAACAGATCGGTCAGCGAATGGTCCAGCGTCGCGCGCCGCGCGGCGTAGAGCTTGGTCGAGTAGCCGGAGATTTCCGCGGTGCCGCCGACGCGGATGCGATCGCCGAGCCGGGTGATCGCGACCTTGTAGCTCTCGTCCATCACGGTCGATTCCGGCGCGCCGGATGCATCCTTGATCGGCACCGTGATCGAATAGCCCTTTACCGGATAGACCGGCAGCGAGATGCCGAGCGGCCGCACCAGATGCGGCGAATAGCTGCCGAGCGCGAGGACATAGGCATCGGCGGTCATCATGCCGGCGCTGGTCGCAACGCCGGTGATGCGGGTCGCATCGGCATTCAACCCGTCGATGCCGACATTGAAGTTGAAGCGCACGCCGATCTTCTCGGCTTCCAGCGCCAGGGCCTGCGTGAACATGTGGCAGTCGCCGGTCTCGTCATGCGGGAGCCGCAGCCCGCCGGCCAATTTCTCTTTCATGCCGGCCAGCGCCGGCTCGGCTGCGATGCAGCCCTCGCGGTCGAGCACCTCGAACGGCACGCCATATTGCTTGAGCACGGCGATGTCGTCGCGGGTGCCATCGAGCTGCGATTGATAGCGAAACAGCTGCAGCGTGCCTTTCGCGCGCTCGTCGTATTTGATGCCGATCTCGCTGCGCAGCGCCTGCAGGCAGTCGCGGCTGTATTCCGCGATCGGGATCATCCGGCTCTTGTTCACCGCGTAGCGCGCCGTGGTGCAGTTGCGCAGCATCTTGAGCAGCCACAACCACATCACGGGATCGAGCTTCGGGCGGATCACCAGCGGGCCGTGCTTCATCAAGAGCCACTTCACCGCCTTCACCGGCACGCCGGGGCCGGCCCAGGGCGATGAATAGCCCGGCGACACCTCGCCGGCATTGGCAAAGGAGGTTTCCAGCGCGGGCTTCGGCTGGCGGTCGATCACCGTCACCTCATGGCCGGCGCGCGCGAGATAATAGGCCGAGGTGACGCCGATCACGCCACTGCCGAGAACAAGGACCTTCACTTTTCCTCACATCCTGCAGCGAAAACGCAATCGCCGCTGCGAAACCACTCTGCTTCGCAACGGCGACAGCAATTTGTAGAGCTAGCGATTATATCGCTAGCAATTATCAGGCCACGCGCTTGATTGAATCGCCGAGGATCGAGACGATGTCGTCGATGTGCGACTTCTCGACGATCAAGGGCGGCGACAGCGCCAGCGAGTCGCCGCTCATGCGGAAGTAGAGGCCGCGATTGAAGCAATCGACCATCACGTCGTAACCGCGTGCGCCGACGACGCCATCACGCGGCGCGAGCTCGACCGCACCCATCAGGCCCTGGTTGCGGATGTCGACGACGTTCGGCAGGCCCTTGAGCGAATGCAGCGCATCGCGCCAGTAGTCGGCGATCGAAGCGCCGCGGGTCAGCAGGGCCTCGTCCTTGTAGATGTCGAGCGTGGCAAGACCCGCCGCGCAGGCCACCGGATGCGCCGAATAGGTGTAGCCGTGGAACAGCTCCATGGCGTTGTCGGGGCCGACCATCAGCCCGTCATGGACCTGGCGGCTGGCGAACACCGCGCCGCACGGCACGGTGCCGTTGGTGATGCCCTTGGCGGTCGTCATCATGTCCGGCGTCACGCCGTAGAAGTTGGCGGCGAACGGGGTGCCGAGGCGGCCGAAACCGGTGATGACCTCGTCGAAGATCAAGAGGATGCCGTGCTTGGTGCAGAGCTCGCGCAGCCGCTGCAGGTAGCCCTTCGGCGCCGGCAGCACTGCGGTGGAGCCCGGCACCGGCTCGACGATCACGGCGGCGATGGTGTCGGCGCCATGCAACGCGACCATCCGCTCGACGTCGTCGGCGAGCTCGGCGCCGTGGTCCGGCTGGTCCTTGGCGAAGGCGTTGCGGGCGAGATCATGGGTATGACGGATGTGGTCGACACCCGGCAGATGGGTCGCGAACTGGCGACGGTTGGCGACCATGCCGCCGACCGACATGCCGCCGAAGCCGACGCCGTGATAGCCGCGCTCGCGGCCGATCAGGCGGGTGCGGGTCGGCTGGCCGGCGGCGCGGTGATAGGCCAGCGCGATCTTCAGCGCGGTATCGACCGACTCGGAGCCCGAATTGGTAAAGAAGATGCGGTCCAGCCCCTTCGGGGCGATCTCGGCGAGACGCTCGGCGAAATCGAACGCCAGCGGGTGGCCCATGTTGAAGGACGGCGCGAAGTCCAGCGTCGACAGCTGGCGCTCGACGGCGGCCGCGATCTGCGGGCGGCCGTGGCCGGCGTTGACGCACCACAGGCCGGCGGAGCCATCGATCACCTGCCGGCCGTCGACCGAGGTGTAGTACATGCCCTTGGCGGAGGAGAACAGCCGCGGCGCTTTCTTGAACTGCCGGTTGGCCGTGAAGGGCATCCAGAACGAATCGGTCTTGATGGTGTTCGGAATCTGATGAACGGTCACGGCGGCGCTCCATTGTTGGTTAGCCTAGTCGGACCATTCTTCACGGCACTCAACAAGTCCTTTTCTGTCGCACCGCAAGCCATTGATCTTGTTGAGGCGGTCTGCGAAGATTTGTTCGATCCGCAACACCTGCAACGGGGATCCTGTCATGAGCGTCGACATCGGCGGTCGGCTTCGATTCATCCGCGCGCGGCACAAGCTGTCGCAGCGCGAGCTCGCCAAGCGCTCCGGCGTGACCAATTCGACGATCTCGCTGATCGAATCCAACCAGATGAACCCGTCGGTCGGCGCGCTGAAGCGCATCCTCGACGGCATCCCGATGGGGCTTGCGGAATTCTTCGCGATCGAGCCGGAGCGGCCGCGCAAGGCGTTCTACCGCGCCGACGAGCTGACCGAGATCGGCAAGAAGCCGATCTCCTACCTGCAGATCGGCGACAGCCTGTTCGGACGTGCGTTGCAGATCCTGAAAGAGCGCTACGAGCCCGGCAGCGACACCGGCCGGGTGCCGCTGGTGCATGAGGGGGAGGAAGGCGGAATCGTGGTCTCGGGCCGGCTCGAGGTCACGGTCGACGACGAGCGGCGGGTGCTCAATGCCGGCGACGCCTATTACTTCGAAAGCCGCCGGCCGCACCGCTTCCGCTGCATCGGCGCCAAGCCCTGCGAGGTGATTTCAGCCTGCACGCCGCCGACATTTTGAACCCGGCGCGGGCGATGCGCGACCCAAGCCGCAGAGGCCATTTGTCGCGGCCTCGCGGGTGACATCCATGCCTTGCTCCCCTCGGCTTGCGGCCGCCGTCGTGGCCATCTCAGTCCTTGCGTCCGCCCCGTCCCTTGCGATGGACGATTTCCTGCGCGCATCGAGCAGCGCGCCGACCGCGATCAGCCTGTGCGGCAGCGGCGGCGACGCTCGGATCAAGACCGCCGACTGCAAGAAGGCCGGCACCGACAGGCTGGTGACGCAGATCGACAAGGCGTTCGACGCGGCACTCGCGAAGATGCCGGCGAATGCCAAGCCGCTGTTGAAGCGCGACCAGGCCTGGTTCAACGAGATGATCATCGATGCCGCGGAAGTGCTGGCCGATTCCGGCGAGGACGAACTGAAGCAGAGTTTCACTGAAGCGTTGCGCCGCCGCGCGGCCGCGCTTGAGGGGATCGCATCCGGCCGGCCCGGCATTGCCGGCAAATGGGTCGATGCCTTCGGCAGCATCACGCTGACGCCGGCCGACGGCGGCGCCTATCGCCTCGCCGCCGATCTGCGCGGCGATTATGGCGGCGACCGCAGGCGGACCTGCAAGCTGACCGCCGAGTTGAAGCCTTCGGGGACGGCATGGCTCGCCGGCACCGTGGTAATCGTTGCGGACACACCGGCCGACAAGCCGAAGATCGACACAGCGACGGACGCAGCCGCCGCGCCCGCCAAGCCGCCGTCACTAAAACTCCGCCGCCAGGGCGAGACCTTGCGGATCGTCGGGACCATCGATGACGAGGACTGGGACGGCCTCAACGACTGCTCGTCGATGTGGCAGGTCACCGGCAGCTATTTTGCCGCCGGCAAGGATGCGGCATCCGACAAAGCGGACACCGCCTTCGTCACACCGACCTTCGACTGCACGAAACCTGACACCGCCACCGACGAGGAAATCTGCGCCGATCCTGATCTCGCCGACAACGACCAGCGGCTGAACCGCGCCTGGAAGGCGTTGCAGCCGCGGCTCGACGAGGCGACGCGGCGCGCGCTGATCGACGACCAGCGCAACTGGGTGAAGAGCCAGACCGCACAATTCCCGGAATTCCTGCATCCGGCCTGGAACAAGCAGAGTTCGCAGGTCCACTTCACCGTCGATGCACGCGATCACGTCGACGGCTTGCAGCGCGAACGCCTGGCGCTGCTCGAAGGCTTTGACGACAAGCGCAGCGGACTTGCCGGCGTCTGGCTCGCCTACAACGCCATCATCAAGGTCACCGTCGACGGCAACGGCGCCGTAACGGCCAAGGGATGGAAATGGGACCAGGGCGACTGGAAGGCCGGCTGCGACTACGAGATGACGGGCAAGATGGCGGGCGGCGCGTTCCGCTCCGACGAGCGGCGCAGGAATCCCGATACGATCGAGCGCGACCATGCGATGCTGATCGTCAACCGGCTCGACGATGTCTTTGCCAAGAAACGCACCGGGAAGGACGGCGCTGAAGACAGCGCCGACGAGGCCAAATGCAGGCGCCGGCTCGACAACTCTTCGACCGCGCGGCTGTTTCCCGCCCGTCCCTCGCCCGATATCGACAATCTCAAGGGCTCGATCAGGTAACGACGACAGCGCCGGTCATCGCATCATCACAGGTCGCGCGTCTGCCGATCGCCCCAGGCAATCACGGCGGCAACGGTGGCAAACATCGCGACGGTGGCAATCAAGACAAGGATGGTGTCGAGAGACATCGGTCTTCTCCTGCGTGCTGCGGAGAAAACCTAGCGTGCGGCAGCGCACATTGCCTTGTGCTGGATCAAAATGCAGGGGTCGGGACGATCAGCTCGCGCCTGCGAGCTTGAGCCGCTCCAGATCGAGCAGCCGCACGCCGTCCGGCACGATCAACACCGCCTTTTCGCGCGCAAGCCGCGTCAGGGTGCGGCTCACCGTCTCGATGGTGAGACCGAGATAGTCGGCGATATCCTGCCGGCTCATCGGCAACGGCACGGTGACGGAGACCGTGCCAATGCGGGCGTAGCGCGCCTGCATGTTGAGGAGGAATGCGGCGATCTTCTCCTCGGCGGTGCGCCGGCCGAGCAGCAGCATCTGCTCCTGTGCAAGGCTCAATTCATGCCCGGCGAATTCGTGCAACCGGCGCAACAGATGCGGCTTGTCGTCGACATAGACGAGGAACGCGGATCGCGCAAAACGACACACCGCGACCGCGGTGACGGCTTCGGCGGTCACACCGTAGCGGTCCTGCAACGCGAGCCCGAGGAAATCCCCCGGCAGCGCAAAACCGACGATCTGCCGGCGGCCATCGGGCAACGACTTGTACAAGCGCACCACGCCGTCGGTGACGTTGAACACGCTGCCCGCCTGCGTGCTCTGCTCGAACAATGTCGTTCTCGCCGGGACTTCCCGGGCCTGGCTGATCCGGTCGAGCTCTTCGAGCTCGGGCGCCTCCAGCGCGGCGCAGACGCTGAACAGCCTGACCTTGCAGTCCTCGCAGCCATTCGTGGCCAGGCCATGCCTGCAGTCGCGCGTCGCAGCGCCGGCACATGATTCCTGCAGGGGGTCGGCAATCCTCATGGCTCGGGGGTCCGCATGGTTCGATATCGACCTTTATCGGCCGCTATTTGAGCTGGATCAACCATCCCCGGCATTGATGCAAATCAATGCCGCCACCGCCATCCCCCGGCAATTTCGCAGGGATCGGGGATTTCGGACGATGAACAAGCAATTTCAGGCACTTCCGATCGACGATCGGCACGCGAATTCGGCCTATCCGCTCGTGTTCATGCATGATGCCAGTATTACCACGGGCCAATGGCTGCAATTCGTGCGCCGGCACAGCCGGGGCAGTTCCCGGCTGATCGCGATCCGCGACCGCCGCGGCGTGGTCCATGCCCTGTTCAGTTACCGGATCGACAGCGACCTGCGCGTCCGCAAGCGGCTCAGCATCGGCGACCTGATCGTGGCACACCTTGCCGGATCGCAGATCGACGACGCAGTGGCGAACGTCGTCGCCGACGTGGCGCAGCAGTTCGGTTGCCAGATCGTCACCATCGAACGCCCCTTCGTCACGCGCCGCGCGCGAGACGCCGGATGCCCGACCGCAGACGCGCTGCGGCGCGGCAGCTGGCGGATCAACTGACACGGCCGCCCGCGTCGGGCCGGATCATGCGGCGCGGTCATGGCGCGGGCGGCAAGGCTTCGCGCAAGGACGTTCGGCGCCAAGGCGCGGCATTTGTGCTTGCAGCGGAAACCGGCCCGGGGTGTCATCCGTAGCAGCTGGTATCCGAGATGGAGCCCCGCATGCGCGCGATCGCCCTCATTGCCGCCATTCTGTTCGCCCTCGCCTCACCTGCCCGAGCCGACGACGCCGGCGCCGCGCAGGATGTGATCCGCGCCCAGGAGCAGGCGTTCGGCCGCGACGACGCCGCGGCGGCCTATTCCTATGCCGCGCCCGCGATCCGGCGAATCTTTCCGCAGGCCGAGATCTTCATGTCGATGGTGCAGAGCCAATACGCGCCGGTCTATCGCCACAAGAGCTTCGAGTTCGGCGCGGCGCAGAGCGAAGGCGACCGGATTGCGCAGCGCGTTCACATCATCGACGCCAATGGCGAGGCGTGGGAGGCGCTCTACACGCTGGAGCGGCAGGCGGACGGCAGCCTGAAGATCACCGGCTGCTCATTGCTGAAGGCCGGCCAATCGGTGTGATCGCCGCGATCGGCCGCGCCATTGTCCCCTCAGGACAAGCCCTTTCGCAAGCGCAGCCTGTCTTCGAGCCAGTCGAAGATGACTTCGTTGACCAATGTCGGGTTGTCGATATGACCCTGCATGGCGGCGGTTTCGGCACGCCGGAACAGGATCAGCCTGGCGTCGCGGTGAGAGCTGCCCAATTGATCGCCGAATTCGGTCAAGGCGCCCGGAAGAAGCCAGCCGGCTTCACCCGCGGTGACGAGCAGCGGGCATTCGATGCTTCTCGAGATCGCATTGGCTTCCTCGAGCCATCCGGCCCGCTCGTCGTCGCCGGCCTGCCGATAGAAGAAACTTCTTTCGTGCGAGTCCCAAATTCCGGCATCGCAAACGGCCGCGGCAAACCGGGCGTCGCTTGCCGCCGCACGGGCGACCAGGGAGGAATTGCACGCGTCCGCCACGATGGCGATCCGCGTGCTGTCGACACCGGGCTTCTCCGACAGGAAGTCCAGCACTCGGCTCATGGCGGCTTCGAACCTGTGGCCGTCGAGCCGTGCCGGTGACAAGGCCGTCTGCGTGCCCAGCAGGTCCACGGCGAGCAGCGAGAAGCCGCGCTCGTTCGCATGACCGGCGTATTTGGTGATCAGCTCTTCCTTGTAGGAACCCGGCTCGCCGATGCACACGATGACGGGCCCGTCGTCGCGAAACGCCGACGGCAGATAGTAGGCCTGAAGCGACAGGTCTTCGGTCCACGGAATCGAGAGCACCTGGCCGGCCGGAACCCGGGTCTTCAAGAAGCTGGTCGCGCATCGCCGCATGCCGTCGACGGCACGTGCCAGCAAATCGTTGGCGTATCCGGGAGGCCTTGCGGCCGCGTGAAAGTAGGTCGTAGCCCGAAGCCAATTGCGACGGGCGGTGACCAGATTGTTGTTCAACAACGAAAGCTCGGCGCGCGCCTCGTTCAGCTCCGCGGTCTTGATCCACTGTTCGGACCACGAGCTCTCCGACGCGAGGTTGATCTTGCTCAAGGTCAACCAGCATTCGGAGACCGTCGACCCGCCTTCCTGCGCGGCCGCCAGAAGCTTGACGAACTCCGCCGACAGATCCTCTCGATCCGGCCAGGCAGGCCAGCCCTTGTCGTCGAACTCGACGCTGCTTGACGAGGCACCGCGCGCCCCACAGTGGTCATGCATATTTCGTCAACTCGTTCGCACCCGGCTCCGCTGCCGGTATGCGTGATCGGTACGAGTCCACTTGTTGTTATCGATGAGCCGCCGCCTCGGTAGCCGCACGACGTTGGCGTCGAGATCGCAAACGCCAATCACCGGGCTCTCCCAAGAAATATTGCAATGTCGCTTCATATAATTGAAGTAATTCGGCGGCGGCAAATGTTGATATGGCGGCGCAGGAATGCGTTGCGCTTATGCCTGAGGGCCGAACGTTGCTGCGGCAATCGTTACCGAGCAAACGCTCGGTAAATGTTCCGTTTGCGAACTTGCCGCCGGCGCAAGCAGCCCACTCACGGGATCGCGAGAACTGGTACGCCGCCACTCACTCGGTCGTGACTGCGCAGAGCTGACCGCTCGAACGCGCAGGCATATCCACGCACCGCTAAACGGGAGCGCCGTCGCGCTGTCCTTAACCGGGTAGTTCTGCATCGCCGGCGCTCGATCGCTGATGCAGCGCTCGACGAGATCGAGAGAGATCAAGAACTCTTCATCAATCATGCAATCGTGCCAGACGTCGCTGACGTTCGACTGCATCGGCGCACGCTATTCGAACAGCGCGCGATCCTAGCTCCCTGAAATGAAAAACCTCCGGCAGGGCATTGCCGGAGGTTTCGGAGGCTAGTTCATGAAGAAGTCTGATATCTCCTCGTCATGGTCGGCAGAGCAACCGACGCCTGGTTTCTACATGATCGACTAATGTTAGTAAATCATACAATGACGCCCTTCGTTCAAAATCAAAGCCTCGACAGTTTCCCGTCGAGGCTTTGCGTCGCGATCAAGTCCGGATCAACCGGGCTTTACCAGTTGCGCTGCGCGCGGAGCAGCAGCATGTAGGTATCCTGGTTGCTGAGCGAGTAGACAGCGGCCGGCTTGCCGATCGCAGCGTTACCCGGGTAGCTGATCGTGCCGGCGTAGTTCTGATCCAGATGGGTGTAGGTGAAGTCAGCCGAGAAGGTCAGGTTCTTCACCGGGGTCCACTGAGTCTGCGTGCCGATCTGAGCGATGCTGTAGTCGGGGTTGCACGAGGTCAGGTTCGAGGTGGCGCCGATCAGGACGCCGAACGATCCGCCCACGCCAGTCCCGCCCGGGCCGCAGATGTAGCTCTTGGCGGTGCCGTTGTAGTTGACCTGGGCCCACGCACCATAGACGCTGGTGTTCCAATAGGGATTCCAGTTGTGGACGTACGCACCGCGCACGCCGTACGTCGTGATCAGCTGCTGCTGACCGCCCGAGACGAACACGCTGTCCGGCGCGATGCCGAAGCCGATGCTCTGATAGGCACCGGGAACGCTGGTGTTGCCGAAGGCGGTGAACGCACCGGCACCCGAGAGATCCTGGATGTTGTAGCGCGTTGCGCCGTTGGTATAGACGCCCTGGACGTTGATGGTATCGCCGGGTCCGGTCGGGATGTTCTTGATCGACAGGGCCAACTGACCGGCCCAGCCCCACTTGTCGTCGGGATGACCGGTGAGTTCAGTGCCGCCGTAATAGGCCGCGTGATTGTCATGCGCCGCGAACGACGCCTGGAACAGGCCCCAGGCCTGGTCGACGCGGAGAGACGCGACCAGATCCGGCGCAATCGTGCCGGCATAGTCGCTCGCGCCGTAGGGACCGAGAGCGCCGGTACCGAGCACGCCGAGATTCTGCACGCCGGCCTGATAGTAGGCCGACTGATCCTGGGCCGACAAAGCCAGCGACACGCCGTTGCCGAACTGCGCGGTGTAGGTGAACTGGTTGACACCGGTGATCGTGCCGCCGCCGCCGACGAGACCGTCGAAGTTGTTGCCCGGATAGTTGGCCCACGGCGTAGCGAACTGCGAGACCGCCTTACCCATGGTGAAGCCGGCGAACTGGATGAAGGCGTAATAGACGCCGACCGTGCCGGCGGCGACACCGCCCGCGCTGGCGTTGTTCGGAGCAGCAGACGTTCCGATCGGCGAGTAGACCGTCGAGCCTGCCGCGGCGCCCGCGCCATAGCTGTCCGAGGTCCAGCTGAAGGTCGCATCGAAGAAGGTGCGAACCACGCCGTATTCGGTCGCGGTGCGGGTGTCGACGTTGAGGTCTTCGCGCGAGCGCCAGGTGTAGCCGTTGGTGAAGCGGTTGTTCGCGCCGCCGGCGCCGGCGTAGTTGCCGGTGTGATCCGAGTTGGTGTTCGCGAGAACGTCGACGCGCAAGTAGCCGCCCAGCTTGATGCAGGTGTCGGTGCCCGGAATAAAGTAGAAGCCCGGACCATAGAGCGAGCAGACCTTGACGTACTCGACTGCCTTGGCCTTGACCGGAAGGTCGGCCGCCATGGCTCCGCTGCTCGCGGCGAGAGCTGCCGCCGAGCCCAACAAAAGGCCCTTAACTATCTTCATGCTATCCTCCAATTGATGCCTTGCACTGCTGGCAAAGCGACAAACGTTCCCCTCCCGAAAACCGCTGCGGCGCAGCCATATTCGAGATGCTCGTGGTCAACTCGGCCACTGCAGGCGTGAGATGGTGGATGCCCCCCATCTACGATGCGGAACAATGCAAGTGAGAAGTCACATATTCAACTTATATTAGTTAGTCATTCTATGTTTGCGCACCCATGTGTCATTCAGGCAACGGCCGCACGAACATTTTCGTCCGGCGCCTGCTTCAAAAATTGCTCGATATCTGTGAAGATGAATTTTTGTTAAGGTAGGTCATGACCGAGCGCAAATCGACCGACAAACTGCAGGACGCGGCTGAGCGACTGGCTTGGGAGATCGTGTCGACCAGCATCCGCCTGGACGAGTTGCGCAGCATCTGGGCCAAGATGATCGGAATCACCGGTCCGCAATGGATGATCATGACGGTGCTCGCGAATGCCGAGGACCGCAGCGTCGGCCTGCCCGTCGGCGCGGTTTCGAGGGCGCTGCGCGTCGATCAGTCGTTCGTGGTGACGCAGTCGAAGCTGCTCGAAAAGAAGAACCTCGTGCGCCGCAAGAGTTCGACCGAGGATGCCCGGGTCGTGAACCTGTCGTTGACCGAGCACGCCAAGAAGCAGATGGCGAACCTGTCCGCGCAACGCCGGGAGTTGAACGAGTTCGTCTATGCCGACCTCGATCTGCGGGAGCTGCTGCAACTGACCGGCAAGATGGATTCCATCAAGAGCCGCCTGGACAAGGCGATCGCGAGGATCTCGGTCGATCTTTAGGACGCCACCAATATCTGGAAAACCGCGTCGCGCTCTTCCTGATCAAGCCATTGCGAGCCGCTGCCGCGACCGCAGCAAGAGCAGCAGGATGATGCTGACATTGAGCAGGTTCCAGGCCAGGCCATTGGCGAAGGCGGCCGCATAGGAACCGGTGGCGTCGAAGATCACGCCCGAGATCCAGCCGCCAAAGGACATGCCGAACACCGAGGCGAAGATCACGATGCCGATCCGGGTCGCGGCTTCGGCGGCCGGCATCGCCTCGCGCACGATGATGGCGTAGCTCGGCACGATGCCGCCCTGGAACAGGCCGAACATAGCCGAGATGACGTAGAGCGAGGTCAGGCTGTCGAAGAACAGATAGAACAGCAGCGCCGAGCCCTGCGCGATCGAGCCGATCAGCAGCGTGCGGATGCCGCCGATCCTGTCGGCGAGGAATCCCGAACCGATCCGGCTGATGATGCCGAAGCCGAGCATCAGCGACAGCATCTCGGCGCCGCGCGCCACGCCGTAGCCGAGATCGCCGCAATAGGCGACGATGTGAACCTGCGGCATCGACATCGCCACGCAGCAGGAGATCGACGCCAGCGACAGGACCGCGGTCAGCGCGTTGGTGGAGAGCTTGAGGTCGACGCGCGGCGGCGCCGCGTTGACGTGGCTGCGCCGGGTCGCCGCCCCCATCAAGAGCCGCAGCACCACGAGCGCCAGCGCCATCGCGATCGCGGTGAAGATCCCGATCGCGATGTGGGTGGTGCGCCAGCCGACGCTCTGCATGCCGAAATTGACCAGCGGCGGCCACACCGTGCCGCCGACATAATTGCCGCTGGCGGCGATCGCGACCGCAAGCCCGCGGTAGCGCTCGAACCAGTGCGAAGCCTCCGCCATCAAGGGACCGAACGTCGCGGCCGACGACAGGCCGATCGCGAAATGGAGCAGGATGAAGGCCAAGATCGACGGCGCATAGCCGGCCCCGATATAGCCGAGGCCGAGAATGCCGATGCCGGCGCCGATTGCCGCGACGATCCCGTAGCGGTCGCTGATCTTGCCGGTCACGACCTGGCCGAGCCCGAAGCCGAGCATCACCATCGTGAAGGCGAGCGAGGCCGTTCCGCGGGTCGCGCCGAAGTCGGTCTGCACCATCGGCAGCGCCACCACGACCGACCACATGCCGACGCTGCCGAGCGAGCCGATCACCACGGCGACGACAAGGCGCAGCCATGCCCGGCTCGAGTCGGGAACGAACGTTGCAGCTTCAGGGGAATATTCAGAAGAAATTACCACGGCACGCGGAACTTCGTCGCCAATTGCCTCCGGGTCAAGCCGCATTGCCGAGAGATTAGGCATGCAGCAGCAAGGGGACGCGCCGAACTTCACCGGCGCGTGAGCACCTCATTTGCCGTAGTTCGGATCCTGCGCCTGGAACGGGCCGCACTTCGCGTCGAGCCCGAACCGGTGATCGAAATCGACGGTGCCGCCGCCGACCGGGATGCGGGTCGGCGGCAGGCCGCGCGTGTACTGATCCACCGTCACGAACTTCTTGTCCGCGCTCATCGTCACATGCACCGGCTCGAGCCCCTTGCCCTTGTTGAGCTCGGTCAGATCGAGCGTGTAATAGCCCTCCGCCGTCGTGCCCGCGGCCATGCCGCCACGCGGCGCGAACGCGACGGATTGCGGCAAATAGACCTCCATCAGGACGCCGTTGCCGTTGCAGGCGATCATGCGGATCAGCCAGGTCCGATCGTCGGGCAGCGTCGCGGCCGAGGCCGGCGCCGACAGCAGCGCGATTGCCGCGGCGAATGCTGCCGTGACGGTTCGACCTGCGCGGTTCACCATGGATGCCTCCGGCGGCTGAATTGCCTTGCTGGCGTTTTCGTCGACGACGAGGCCGCGAAAGTTCAATGGCGGTGCGCGATCGCGGCCGGACCGGTCGGCCGGGAATATCGTCGGCCGAACCGTGATCCATGCTGACGAGGAAAAACTGCTACAATGCGAGCCGGTTCACACTGGCGGCTCGCCATCCGGACCTATCATCCCGCCGGATGGCGCGCAGTTCGCAGGTTATGAGGATCGAAGCGCACACTGTCGGAGGCTCATCATGCATTCGTCGTCAGCAGAGTGGTTACCCGTTGCAACGGCGCCGTCGGACCGGGAGCTCGAGGTCTGTGTCCTCGACTATGACGGCATGGTCCATGCGCTGATGTTCCCGTGCCACCGGGATGGCACCGAGTGGGTCGACCATGCCGGCAGCAGGCATCTCGACATCCAGCCGACGCATTGGCGCAAATGGATGCAGTCAGCCAACTAGCACCGCGCTGATCGGTCCGGTCCAGCCGACGCCGGCCTCGCACCGGCCCGGATATTGAGCTAGAATTGCCACGTGAGGTTCAAGGGTGGGCCAGGAGGCTCGTCATGGAATCACACGTGACCCCTTTCGAAAATCGCTGGACCAACGGCAAGCATGCCTGGGAATGGCATTGCGAGCTCGAGCGGCTGGGCGTGCCGACGGTCCGGACGATGTATTGCGAGCATGAGACGCACTATCGCGGCGAGCCGGCGGTGGTGTTCGACATCCCTGCGGGCTTTGTCCACGACTGGCTGGTATTCCACGACCGGCGCGCCGCCCGGCAGCAATTGTTGTGGCGCGCCAGCGTCATCACGCTCGGCCTCATCGCCGCATCGGGCGCCGTGCTCGGTGTGCTGAGATAATCTCGGCTAGGCCGAGTGCGATACAAGTAGTTCGCTCACACGGTTATGCTCACCCGATGGCATCCTCGCTTGATGTTAGACTTTGCGCGTCCCGCGATTCGGTACAACGGCGGGCTCAGGGCGAGCGAGCCCTGTCACCGGGCAGAGGGTTGAATGAATCGCAAAGAACGCAGACGTCGGCGATCGCTCGCGTCGCAGGCCGAACGGCGGGGCCCCAATGAGAACGAAGCCAACAATGCGCCAAGAACGCTCGATCCCACGCCGACATTGGATACTAAGGTACAAAAGGCAGCCTCAACCACCAGCCGATCCCTCTTCCACTATACGACTGCAGCGGGCTTAGTCGGCATACTTCAAACTCAATCACTGTTTGCGACGCACGCGAACTTTTTGAATGACTCCGCCGAATGCAGAATTTTAAGAGAGCTCCTCAAGCCAGAACTCACTAGAGAAATCGCAGAAATCGTTCCTGAGCTCATTAGGCAGCAGGTTCTGAAAGAAGAGATATACAAGGAGCACGGCGCGAAGATACATGAAATGCAAGCCGAGAAGGTCTTGGACAGCATGTTCGTCGCGCTTGAGAAGATTGCTCCATTCTATATCTGTTCATTCTGCCTGCATGATCGCGCCGAGCCCGAGTACGAGAACGGGCTGTTGAGTCAGTGGAGGGGCTACGCCAATGGAGGCTTTGCCATTGAATTCGATGAGCTAGCACTTGATGAGCTTGCCAAACGAGAGAACGCAACGTTTCAATATCAGGGCCTGCTCACGGAAACGGTAAGCTATGACGATCACAGAGATCGTGCGAAGCTCGATCAGTTCAATGGGCTCGGTCGTGCCATGCTCCGCGTATTGTTCGAAGACGTGAATGGTGACCAATATGATTTCGGTAAGACGCGTTTCGAAAGCTTCACACGCCCATTCCTATCAATACTGCCGTTTTTGAAAGATCCTGGTTTTTCTGAAGAGAGGGAATACCGCATTGCTGCTCTCTGCAATCGACCGGGTGTTCAAGCTCCCGACGACAATCGCAAGCCCAAGAAAGTGTTTTTTCGAGAGAGCAAGGGTGGCGCGGTGGTGCCGTACATACAACTGTTCGCCGGACTGGACGAAGGACTGCCGATCAAAGGAATTCTGATCGGGCCTCACTCGAATCAGGACAATCAGGCAACAGCCCTCCAGCTATTGTTGGATCAGTGCAAGATCGACGCTACCGTTCGAAGGTCGAAACTCACGTTTCGTCAAACCTGATATCGTCGAGTATCCGCCGGATCACGCAGTGATGTCTGGAATCTGCAAAAACGGCTAATGGACCAATTTCACGGTATCCAGACACCGAACCCCGCTCATTAACCCTTTGCTAACCATACACCCGGCAAGAATTGCCGAGTGAAGTCGAGTGTCGTCGAACGCGTCTAACGGGCGGAGATCCCCGTGAACGCCAGCGCGGTGCCTCACTTTCGGAACGGCGGCCCTGCGGCCGTCGCGCAGACGCTTGGCGGCCGCGGCCGCCAGTCGCGAGGGAGAGCGGCTACCATGGTCGACGTCACGGCGGGTCAGGGCACGGCAGGCAAGAGCGGACTACCGAGCCTCGGCGAGATCGGCGACATCCTGAAGCGCGGCGACATCGCGCTCGCGGTCGGCGTCCTCACCATCCTGGTGGTGCTGATCCTGCCGCTGCCCTCGATCGTGCTCGACCTCTTCCTGGCGGTCTCGATCACGGTCTCGATCCTGATCCTGATGACCTCGCTATTCATCCAGGCGCCGCTGGAATTCTCGTCGTTTCCGACCATCCTCCTGATCTCGACCATGCTGCGGCTGTCGCTGAACATGGCTTCGACCCGGCTGATCCTGAGCCACGGCCACGAGGGCACGGCGGCCGCCGGCCACGTCATCGAGGCCTTCGGCAACTTCGTGATGGGCGGCAACTTCGTGATCGGCATCATCGTGTTCGCGATCCTGGTGATCGTGAACTTCGTGGTCATCACCAAGGGTTCGGGCCGCATCGCCGAAGTCGCGGCACGCTTCCAGTTGGACTCGATGCCCGGCAAGCAGATGGCGATCGACGCCGACCTCTCCGCCGGCCTGATCGACGAGAAGGCCGCCAAGGAGCGCCGCAAGGCGCTGGAAGACGAAAGCGGCTTCTTCGGCGCGATGGACGGTGCCTCGAAATTCGTTCGCGGCGACGCCATCGCCGGCCTCCTGATCGTCGGCATCAACATCGTCGGCGGTATCATCATCGGCGTCGCCCAGCAGGGCCTGTCCTTCAGCGAAGCCGCCCGCACCTACACCGTGCTGACGGTCGGCGACGGCCTCGTCACCCAGGTGCCGGCGCTGATCGTCTCGACCGCAGCCGGCCTGCTCGTCTCCAAGGCCGGCATCACCGGCGCCGCCGACAAGGCGCTGATGCGCCAGCTCTCCGGCTATCCGCAGGCGCTCGGCATGTCGGCCGGCGTCATGCTGGTGCTGGGGCTGCTGCCGGGCATTCCGACCCTGCCGTTCCTGGCGCTGGGCTCCGGCGCGGCGATGCTGGCCTGGAACGCGCGCAAGCAGAAGCGCGCCGCGAAGGCTGCCGAAACTGCAGCCGCTGCAGCCCCCGCTGCAGCCGCGGCCGCCGCCGCAGCCGCCGCAGAAGAGCCGATCGCCGCCGCGCTGAAGATCGACGACCTCAAGATCGAGCTCGGCTACGCGCTGCTGCCGCTGGTCAACGGTCCTGACGGCACCGACCGCCTCACAGAGCAGATCAAGGCGCTGCGCCGCTCGCTCGCGATCGAGATGGGTTTCGTGATGCCGGCGGTGCGAATCCTCGACAATGTGCAGCTCGAGGCCAACAGCTACGCCATCAAGATCAAGGAAGTCGACGCCGGCACCGGCAAGATCTGGCCGAACCAGTTCATGGTCATGGACCCCGCCGGCAACCAGGTACAGCTGCCCGGCATCCACACCATCGAGCCGACCTTCGGCCTGCCCGCGACCTGGGTCGATGCCGGCCTGAAGGAAGAGGCCGCGCTGAAGGGCTACACCGTGGTCGACGCCGCCACGGTGCTGTCGACGCATCTGACCGAGCTGCTCAAGACCAACATGTCGGACCTGTTGTCCTACGGCGAGGTGCAGAAGCTGTTGAAGGACCTGCCGAAGGAGCAGGGCGAGCTGATCAAGGACATCGTGCCGAGCCAGGTCACGGTGTCGGGCATCCAGCGCGTGCTGCAATTGTTGCTCGCCGAGCGCATCTCGATCCGCGATCTCTCGACCATCCTCGAGGGCATCGCCGACGCGCTGGCGTTCTCGCGCAATCCGGCGACCATGGTCGAGCACGTCCGCGCCCGGCTGGCGCGGCAGATCTGCGCCCAGAACACCTCGCCGAACGGCTACCTTCCGCTGATCGCGCTGTCGGCGCGCTGGGAGCAGGCATTCGCCGAGTCGATCGTCGGCACCGGCGACGACCGCAGCCTGGCGATGCAGCCCTCGAAGCTTTCGGAATTCATGACCGCCGTGCGCAACGCCTTCGAGCAGGCGGCGCGCGAGGGCGAGGCGCCGGTGCTGGTGACGTCGGCCGCGATCCGGCCGTTCGTTCGTTCGCTGGTGGAACGGTTCCGTTCGCAGACCACCGTTTTGTCACAGGCCGAGATCCATCCGCGGGCCCGGCTGAAGACGGTCGGCAGCGTCTAGAGCTTCGATTCCGGCCGAGGCGGAACCGAAGCCCTGGGTTGTTATCTGACGCGTTGTCTCCCCGTGAACCGGGTGCCCACTTCGTTTGAAAACGCCCTAGCGGCCGCAAATCACTTGCGTTTTCGCCTGTGTTTTCTCGCCACAGGCAACTGATTTATGTGGAACAGACCGAAACGGACCCATTTGGGATGCAGCATCCCAGCGTCCGCCCAAGATACTGATATTACATTGGTTTAATGCGATCACAGATTACCAAAGGGTCATCTTTGATCGCGACCGATCACGTCTCATCACGCCCTTGTGATGACCTCTGGGGAACGGAATCGGCAAATCCTACGTTAGCGAGGCACGAGACGTTGAACCGGGCAACAGACCAGACCGACAGATTGACTGAGAGCAGGAAGGCGGCAGGAGACTTCCATGAACCACTCGATCTACAGCGCCGATCGTATGACGCATCTGAAGATTGTGGTTGTGGCGTTGTTCGCCGGTATCTTGGTCGCGGGCTTCGGCATTGCGGCACATAATTCGTCGGATGATGGATACACGCAGACGGCGCGAGTCATGAAGGCCGGCAAGCCGGTGGCAATCACGAGCTCGGGCACCTCAATGGTCCGCTAACAGGAGAGTTTCACGAATTCACGTGGTGTTCTTTACAGCCCCCCAAAGTCGCTACGTGGATATTTAAGACCCCCAACTACCCCCAAGTTGACTATCGAAAACGCCCGCTCCCCACGGGCGTTTTCTTTTTTGTGCGAGTGGCGGAGCCAAGTCACTTACTTTGAGGCGCGCAAAATTCCGTCCACGTCATTGCGAGCGAAGCGAAGCAATCCATGTCTCCGCATGTACGGAAGCATGGATTGCTTCGTCGCTCCGCTCCTCGCAATGACGGAAGCGCTCGCGACCTCTCATAGCGGGTTTATCGCGGCGGGTTCGACGCAGGCGGCACGGTCTCGATCAGCTTGCCGGTGAAGATCGGCGCCGAGGTCGGCTGGCCGTTCGGCGAACCGCCGGCCGGTTCGACGGTCACCGCATAGGTGGCGCCGTTGATCACGTCGGGATCGTAGCCCGACAGCACCGGACGCGCGGTGAAATCATCGGCGCCGATCACGCCGAGCGAGCGCGGCTGCGGCAGCTTGTCGGAGATCAGCCAGAGCTCGAAGCTCTTGCCGGGCTCCGAGGCGGCGCCGACCTTGCGCACGGTGAAGTTCTTGGTCGCGCCGTCGATGGTCATGATGAAGGCCGGCCCGCCATTCTGACCCTGCAACAGCGCGACATATTGCGCCGACGGCGTGAAGGCCGGCGCGGGCGTCTTCACTTCCACGGTCTGGATGCGCGGCTTCGGCCGGATCGCATTCGGCAAGGCGTCGGGCCGGTAAATCTGCAGGCCGAGCGTCACCAGCAGCGCGGCCGCGATCGCGGTCGCGGCCGACGCGATGCCGCGCCAGCGCTTCATGCGGCTCGTCAGCGAGATCACCTGGCTGTCGTCGATGCCAAAACGTGCCCGGACCGATGCCCGCCGGGCCTCGGCCGGCTGCTGGACCGCTGGTGGCTGCGAAGGCTCCGGATCGAACGCCGAGCCGAATTCGACATCGTCTGCGATCGGCGTCGGTGGCGGCGGCGTCACCGACGCAGCCGGCGCCTCGGGCAGCACCAGCGGCGCCTGCGGCGTGGTGGCATGGCCGATCGCCGCCTTGATGTTCTCCCAGACCACCGGGCGCGGCTCGACCAGGCCAACCATCTGGTTCAGCGGTCCGAGCCTGAACTCCCAGGCCTGCACGAGCGCGGCGAACTCGGTGTCGACGGCCATCATGGTCTCGACCTGCATGCGCTCGTCGGCATCGAGTGTACCGAGCGCATATTCCGCGGCGAGCGCGATATGGTCTTCGCTATAGGCCATCAATCAGAGTCCAAGACACTCCCGGATATCCATCAGGCTGCGGCGCAGCCAGGTCTTCACCGTGTTCACCGGCGTCTCGAACTTTGCGGCGAGCTGCTCGCGGCTCCAGCCGTTGTAATAGGCGAGCAGCACGAGCTTCTGACGATCGGGCTCCAGGCGACCGACGCACTCCAGCAGCCGCTTCAACTCTTCCGTCATCTCCCGTCGCGCCAGCGGATCGGGCTGGTCGGCGGCGACTTCCATCGCGGCCGGCTCTTCCTCCAGCGAGGACTCGCCTCGCTTGCGCACCACATCGATGGCGCGGTTGCGCGCGATCGACGTCATCCACGTGATCGGGGACGACAGGGCTGGGTTGAACTGCCCGGCGCTGTTCCAGATCTTGACGTAAGCCTCCTGAATGACCTCCTCGGCGAGGTCCTGTCGCCGCAAGATACGGAGCACCACGCCGAAGAGTTTCGCGCGGGTCGCGGCGTACAGCCGCTCGAAGGCGGCCTCATCCCCCTTGGCGACGGCGGCGATCAGCCAGACGAGCTCAGCCGGCGTCAGCATTCAGCGCCCTCCAAGCCTGCATCCCCCATCGCCTCATTGCCACCGCGCCGCCGATCATCCGGTCCGGACCGGTGGTAGCATATTTTGGGACAGCACGATCCGCCAAGTGGCTGACAAGTGGCCGACAAGAGGCCGGCTCGTGGACAGCGCCCAGCAAAAAGCCCGGGCGATCGGCCCGGGCTCGCAAGATGGTCAGCGGAGGGAGCGAGGGTTCAGGCGATGACGCCGAGACGGGCCCGCATCAGGCCGATCGAATCCATGTCGGCTTGCTCGCGAGCGCTCTCCTCCGCGCGTTCGCGCGCCTGGTCGCGCTCGTCGAGCAGCTCCACCTTCTTCAGCTCCTCGAAGGCTTCCGACAGCAGCGCCTTGGCGTCGTCGAGCTGGGCGCGCAACTCGTCGGCCGAGCGGGTCAGGTTCTCGCGGCGCTGGATCGCGGCCTTGGCATAGGTGGGATAGGCGAAGTGCGAGGGATCATTGATCCCGGCGCGCTCCTGCTCGGTCTGGATCTCGCGCTCGAGCTCGACGGACATGCGCTGGAAGTCGGCGATCATGCCTTCGATCTGGGTAACCCGACGGCGCTTTTCATCGACCTGAAATTTCTTCAGGCGGATCAGCGTTTCACGTGACTTCATCGACTCATACTCCCCAGAAGTCCCAAATCCGAACGCGGGACAGAGCCGGCTCCCCGCTGGGCCCCGCCGGCATAGCTATGGTGTGCCGGGGATGATGGCCTGACAAAGTTAGCGTTCCGTTTCCAAACCCGACAGGATTTGAGCGAGTTGCCGGTAGCCGTCGCCAAGGCTGGTCGCCTCGTCCTTGGCCTGGCGCAGATAGGCCTCGAGCGGCTCATGCAGCCGGATCGCCTCGTCGACCTCGGGGCTGGAACCCGGCCGGTAGGCGCCGAGCCGGATCAGTTCCTCCATGTCGGCATAGGTCGCCATCACCTGCCGCGCCTTGTTGATGAAGGGCAGGAAGCTGGGGTCGGCCGACTTCGGCATGGTGCGCGAGACTGACTTCAGGATGTTGACGGCTGGATAGCGGCCGCGCTCGGCGATCGCCCGCTGCATCACGATATGACCGTCGAGGATGCCGCGCACCGCGTCGGCGATCGGCTCATTGTGATCGTCGCCGTCGACCAGCACCGTGAAGATCGCGGTGATGGTGCCGGCGCCGGTGCCGGGCCCTGCCCGCTCCAACAGCTTCGGCAGTTCGGTGAACACTGTCGGCGTGTAGCCCTTGGCGGTCGGCGGCTCGCCCGCCGAGAGCCCGATCTCGCGTTGCGCCATAGCAAAGCGCGTCACCGAGTCCATCAGGCACAGCACGTCCTGATCCTCGTCGCGGAAATACTCCGCGATGGCGAGCGTCAGGTACGCCGCCTGGCGCCGCATCAGCGCCGGCTCGTCCGAGGTGGCGACCACCACGACCGAGCGCGCCAGCCCTTCCTCGCCGAGATCTTCCTGGAGGAATTCCTGCACCTCGCGGCCACGTTCGCCGATCAGCCCGATCACCGAGATCGCGGCATCGACATTGCGCGCCAGCATCGACAGCAGCACCGACTTGCCGACGCCGGAGCCGGCGAAGATGCCGAGCCGCTGGCCGCGGCAGCAGGTCAGGAAAGTGTTGAGGCCGCGCACGCCGAGATCGAGCGGCGGCCCGACCCGCTTGCGCGAATGCGCCGGCGGCGGCGAGTTGCGGTAGGACATCGGCGAGGCGCCCTGCGGCAGCGGCCCCTTGCCGTCGATCGGTTCGCCCATCGCATTGACGACGCGGCCGAGCCAGGCCGGCGACGGCCGCACCTGGCTCGCCGCGTTGGCGATGACGGCGCGGCAACCGCGCCTGACACCCTCGAGTCCTCCGAACGGCATCACCACCGCGTTCTCGCCGGAGAAGCCGATCACCTCGGCCGGGATGAAGCGGCCGGCGCCGACGTCGATCACGATGCGTGCGCCGACCGACATCGCGTGAATGGGCCCGGCGATCTCGACCATCAGCCCGCGGACGCCGACGACACGGCCATAAATATTGACGCCGTCGATGTCGCCGATCTGCTCCGCGAGGGCCTTCATTGCGAAAACCTTAAGTTTCCGCGATTTTGCTCCAGCCGCTTAACTTCGTGTTTACCCGCATCATTAATCATTGCGTCACTGTCTTTGGTGACTGAGGTCGCTTGCCCATCAGAAGAAGGGCGAGTCGCGAGAGTCGGTTAGGCCCGTCTCTTAATGTGGAAACTGAACGAGCGCGGTTAGGAAAAGCTTCTTCTACGCAATATCTTAGGGCGATTCGACAAAAATTGCACGGTTAGAGCTTGCGTCGAGGAATCAGTTTTTGTTAACCATATCTTGTCAGGATCCGAATCAGTTGTTCAAAGGCGTTTTGTGAGTGCCGCAAGTGCGGCCGACCTGACGCCCGGAGCGGCGACTATAGGGGACTGGCATGCGCGTTTTGCTGATTGAAGATGATAGCGCCGTCGCGCAGTCGATCGAATTGATGCTCAAATCCGAGAGTTTCAACGTCTACACGACGGATCTCGGTGAAGAAGGCGTCGATCTCGGCAAGCTTTACGACTACGACATCATCCTGCTCGACCTCAACCTGCCCGACATGTCCGGCTACGACGTGCTCAAGCAGCTCCGGGTTTCGAAGATCAAGACTCCCATTCTGATCCTCTCCGGCCTCGCCGGCATCGAGGACAAGGTCAAGGGTCTCGGCGTCGGCGCCGACGACTACATGACCAAACCCTTCCACAAGGACGAGCTGGTCGCCCGCATCCACGCGATCGTCCGCCGCTCCAAGGGTCACGCCCAGTCGGTCATCCAGACCGGCGATCTCGTGGTCAATCTGGACACCAAGACGGTCGAGGTCGGCGGTCAGCGCGTGCACCTGACCGGCAAGGAATACCAGATGCTGGAGCTGCTCTCGCTCCGCAAGGGCACCACGCTCACCAAGGAAATGTTCCTCAATCACCTCTACGGCGGCATGGATGAGCCGGAGCTGAAGATCATCGACGTCTTCATCTGCAAGCTCCGCAAGAAGCTCGCGAACGCCTCCGAGGGCCGCAACTTCATCGAGACCGTGTGGGGCCGCGGCTACGTGCTGCGCGAGCCGCACGAGGCCGACGAGCGCATTCCCGCCTGACGCTTTCTGCAGCAAACCTCCTGAACCCCGCCGCGAATGGTGGGGTTTTTGTTTTTGGGAGGCTACACCACCGGGACCGCGGCCAGCGCGGCGAGAACATCCGCCCCCCTGGGAACGCCGAGCCCGGTGCAGGCGCTCCAGCCGGGGCCGGCATCGTAGCCCTTGCCGCCGACGCGGTTGTTGCCCTGCTCGATCGCGCGGAAGGCGCCGGGATTGGCGTAAAGCGCCGCATTGAGGAAGCCGATCTGCTCGCCGCGCGCGGCGATCGCAATCGCGACCAGGGCGGCCCATAGCGGTGTCGCGGCGCTGGTCCCGCTCATCGCCATCGACTGCCCGTTGACGATGATGCGGTAGCCCGGGCTTGCCGCGGCCGCGCAGGCGACGTCCGGGACGCCGCGCCGGATCGCGCCATCGTTCTGCGACTTCGGCAGCGTCAGATGCGACTGATAATCGGGGACTGGAAACGCATCGCTGATGCCGCCGCCGGTGCCGATCGCGCCGGCGTTCCACACCGCCTCCGCCGCGGCCGACCCGTTGCCCGCGGCAGGCACCGGCTGCGTGCCGCCGCAGCTCGTCGCATACGGGCTCGAGGCGGGAAACCAGACATGGAGCTTGCCGTCGGTCAGGCCGCTGGTCGCCAGCTGATCGCCGGAGGCGAACAGCACGCTGACGCGCAGCCGCGCGGCATCGGCGAGCACCGCCTGCATCGCATCGCGCCCCGGCGCGGTCCAGAATTTCTCTGCGCTGCCCCAGCTGACCGAGATCACCTGCGGCGCATGCTGCTCATCGAACACCGCCTGATGAATCGCGTCGGTGAGACCGGCTGCGGAGTTCTCGGCAAAGTAGACCACGATCTTGCCCTTCGGCAGCAGGCCGGCCAGCACCTGGAGGTCGAGCGCGAGCTCCTGATCGGCGACATCGTTGCTGCCGAGACCGCTGTCGTTACCAGTCTGCGGCACATTGACGACGGCCGGCGGCTGCCGATTCATGCCGGTCAGCGCCATCGCAAGGTCGCTCTGGAGATAGCCGCCGCCGAGCGCGACGATGCCGACGCAGATCGACGACACGTCATGGTCCAGCGGAATGCCGTAGCGGGCGGCGATGTCGGTCGGCCACAACCCGCTGTCGCCCCCCGTGTCGGCGCGGGCCTGCACAAGCGGCATCCTGGTCCGGAGCGGGCGCTGATCGAAACCGAGAATGGCGCGGGTCCATGGCGCGATCTCGGCCGGCACCGTCAGGCCGCCGACCCGCGCACGAAATTCGCGCTGCCCGTCACGATAGATGCGCAGCGTTGCACCGAAGGTCTCGGCCATCTGCCTTGCGGTGCCTTCAAGCATGACGGTGCGCGCGACAAGATCGGTACCGAGGACGCTCAATCCCCTCTCCGCCGCCAATCCTGCGATCCGCGCGGCGGCGCGGGCATGGCTGCGATGGCGCTGCGTCGCGAGCTGGTGCCGGGTGACCGGTTTGGCGAGCCGGGCCAGATCACCGGCGCTGCCCGGCTGAAACTTGTCCGGGGTGCGCCGCTTGACATAGACCACGACGGAGATCCGCTCGTTCGGATCGACATCGCCGACCAGCGTCGCGCCATCAGGCGCGGCGCGCTCACTGCCCGCAAGCGGAAGCCTGCGCTCGCGCGAGCCGGCCATCAGTCCGGTCTCACTTCCCGGCGCATGGCGTCGGCTGCACCGGACTTTGCGTATCGTCATAGGCGCAGAACGGGATCGACCAGACGAAGTCCGCCGCAGTCGCGATCCGCGTGAGGCCCGGCTTGCCCTCGAAGATCGGCGGCTGGCTCGCGAACTTCCAGTACCATTCGGGCAGCAGCGGCCCGAGCGGAGCGATCGGGCCATTCGGACCGAACGAGAGGAATCCGGCCTGCGACGCCGGCGTGCCGTCCGCCTTGAACGCCGCGCGGCCGTGGCAGGTGATGCAGGACGACGTCGCGACGAAGCCGTCCTCGGTGACGGAATTGCCGACCCTGATGTCGAGCCCGACATTGTCGACGAAATCGACCTGCGACCCCTTCAGGCAGTAATTGTTGTAGACGGGATCGATGTCCGCGCTCGACAGCATCGCCGTCAGCGCAGGTGTCTTCGCGCAATCCGGATAGCCCTGGCCGGCGGTCCGGTTCGACGGCACGAACGCGGTCTGCGCGCCGAAATTATCGCGGCAGCCGATGATGTCGCAGCGGCCCGGATTGAAACGGTGCTCGAACGTCGCCCAGGTCCAGTTCGGCACCTGCTTGCTGATCACATGCATCGAGACCAGGGCGTACTGTACGCCGGCCGCGCTGTTGACGTGATAGAGCTGCGGCGCCTGCGCCGCCGTCACCTTGTTGTTGGTGAATTGCGGAATGTCGCTGACCGGCACCCAGTTTCCCTTCACCTCGATCGAATCGACCGGGAACGACAGCGTCTTGCCGAATGCGGCCTTCACGCCCGACAGCTTGTAAAGGTTGTTCTGGACGATGAAGTCGAACGTCGCCTTGTTGTGACGCGTTTCCTCCATCTGCCCCTGCGCGGCGCCAGGCGGCAGCGCCGGCAGCAATCCGCCGCTCTGCTGCACGCCTTCCCGCGCCACCTGCGGCAGGATCGGCGGGCGCAACGACGGCGGCGTCGCGGCCGCCGGAAACTGCGGATTGGGCTGGAACAGGTCGGTATCGCTCGCCCAGGTCTCGAACGTCGAATTGCTGCCGCCGGCGCGGGTGTTGGCCTGGATGAAGAGCTGCCAGGCGACCTGATCCGGCGCGGTCATCGCCGGATTCGGCGGCGACTGCGCCGCGGCCGGAACGGCGGGAAGCACAAACAGACCACAGACGAGCAGCGTGTCGATCGACCTTCTCATCTTTGCTCTCCACATTGAGGTTCAAGGTTGGAAGCCGTCCCCCATCCAGCTCGCATAGAGATCGAGCGAGTCCTGCGACCATCGGTGACCGGGCGGCATGAAGCCGGACGACAGCGCGGCGAAGACGCGGCGTGCATTGGCGTGATCGGCGAAGTCGTCATTGCCGGACGGGTCGCCCATCCAGTCGGCGTCGCCGAGCCGAACGCCCTTTGGCGTCATGCAGGCGATGTCGCCCGGTCGAAACATCGGCAGGATGTCGTTGCCGAAACTGGTCGTCATCGGGATCACCGAGCCCATTCGCGACATGCACTTCTGGTTGCATATCGTATAGACGGCTATCGCAAGGGCCGCTGTGAAGCGGCTCACACCGGCGCAGCAATTTCCGGCTGCCGTCCGCGCACGCCGGTGCACAAGCCGGTGGCCGGATCGAACCGGAGCTTCGCGAACTGCGACCAATCAGCTATAGGATGACCATCTGGAGCATGATCCGGAAAAGTGCGAAGCGGTTTTCCGGAAAGATCATGCTCAAACAACGAGCAAAAGCGCGATGACAATTCAACCTGATCTCATCGCGCTTTTAGGGCTGTTCGGGCGCATCACATGATCCTGCAATCCCTGGCCGGCCTGCCGGCGTTCCTGGTCTATTTCTGCACGGCGCTGATCGCCGTGGTCGCCTACCTCTTCGTCTACACCCGCGTCACGCCGCATGACGAATTCCAGCTGATCCGCGACAATGATTCCGCGGCGGCGATTGCGCTCGGCCTCAGCCTGCTCGGCTTCGTGCTGCCGGTGGTCAGCGCCATCGCCCACTCCGCCAATGTGATCGATTGCCTGATCTGGAGCATCATCGCGCTGATCGTGCAGATCATCGTCTATTACATCGTGAAGATCCCCGTGCCGAACCTGTCGGCACGGATCGCTTCCGGCGAAATGGCGGCGGCGATCTGGCTCGGGCTGTCCTCACTGGCCGCAGGCGCGCTGAACGCGGCCTGCATGATCTACTGAGCCATCGAGCCGAACCATGGCGCGCAAACCCAACCCGGAATTCGGCAAGCGGCGGCCGGTGGTGCCGGCGGTGCCGCCGCGGCCGGATCCGCCCTCCAAGCGCTCCAACCATGTCGCGCTGCTGATGATGGGCACGCTCGCGGTCGGCGGCGGCGCCTACGCGCTGATGCCGCGGCAGAATTGCCAGCCGATCCCGCCGACACCGCCGGGCGTCACCGCGCCGGCCGTCCCGCAACCCGGCGCCGATTGCACGCAACGCAGCTCGTCGTCCGGATCGGGCAGCAGCGGCGGCGGCTCGTCGCGCAGCAGCTTCTACAGCGGCAGCTCGTCGTCGGGCGGCTCCTCATCCTCGTCGAGTTCGTCGGTGAGCCGCGGCGGCTTCGGCTCGTTCGCGCATGCATTCGGCTTCGGCGGTGGCTGATGAGCACTTTGGCGCGTCGTCACGTGCTTTCACTTGCCCGGCGATCGGAGCTGATGGAAACTCGGCGCGGCTCCGCAAAAGGCAGGGCAGACAGCAGGGATCGCGCCGATGAAGCGCTCGCGCCGCGTCTGGCTGAAATTGATGGGCAGCGTCGCGATCGGCGCAGCGTCGATCGGCCTGACGCCAGGCAATGCTCGCAGTCATCACCACCATGCCAGGCACGGGGAAAGGCGAAAGCCCGAGCAAGTGTACCCCTCCGGCGGCTTCGGCGATGCGCCGCGCGCGCTCGCTCGCGGCGAGTTCTCGCATGGCGGTGGCTGACACGACGCTGACACACATCTTCTGAAGATCACGGTCCCCTTCATGCAACGCATCGCATGTCCCGAGCGCGACGATTGGCAGGCAACCGCCGAGAGCGCCGGTTTCACCTTCCACACCATCGACGGCGAACGCTACTGGGACGAGCGCGCCTATTACGCCTTCACGCTCGACGAGATCGAGCGCGATATCGAGGCGCCGACCGGCGAGATCGATGCGATGTGCCTCGAGCTCGCCGGACGCGCGGTCAAGGACGAGCGCTATCTGCGCCGGCTCAAGATACCCGAGGCGTTCTGGGGCCTGATCGCGGAGAGCTGGCGCCGCAAGGATCCAAGCCTCTACGGCCGGCTCGACCTCAAGTTCAGCGGCAGCGGCCCGGCCAAGCTGCTCGAATACAATGCCGACACGCCGACCTCGATCTTCGAGGCGGCGGTGTTTCAATGGACCTGGCTCGAACAGGCGATCCAGCGCAACATCATCCCCAAGCGCGCCGACCAGTTCAACTCGATCCATGAGCGGCTGATCGAGGCCTGGAAGACCATCGGCGCCAACCATCCGCTGCATCTCACGGGATTGACCGGCAATGCCGAGGACGCCGGCACGCTCGCCTATCTCGAGGACACCGCGGCGCAAGCCGGGCTGAAGACGACGCTGCTCGACATCGAGGAGATCGGGCTGCGCGATGATGGCCGGTTCGTCGACCTCGACGAAAGCCCGATCGCGCTCGCCTTCAAGCTCTATCCGTGGGAGTGGATGTTTCACGACGCATTCGGCAAGAACCTCAGCTCCGCGCCGACGCAATGGATCGAGCCGCCATGGAAAGCGATCCTGTCCAACAAGGGCATCCTGCCGCTGTTGTGGGAGATGTTCCCAAACCACCCCAATCTGCTGCCGGCCTATTTCGACGACGACCCGCAGGCAGCCCAGCTCGGCACCTCCTTCGTGCGCAAGCCGATCTATTCGCGCGAGGGCGCCAATGTCGAACTGGTCAGCGCCGGCATCACGCTGGTCGCCGAGCAAGGTCCCTACGGCGCCGAAGGCTTCATCCGCCAGGCACTCGCGCCGCTGCCGAATTTTTCCGGACAGTATCCGGTGCTGGGAAGCTGGCTGGTCGACCACACGCCCTGCGGGCTCTCGATCCGCGAAGATGAAAATCCGATCACCGGCAACACCTCGCGCTTCCTGCCGCACGCGATTTTGTAGCGGCGAGAACAGTTAGAGCGAGCGTAGTTCCTTCACCGTCATCCTGAGGAGCCGCGAAGCGGCGTCTCGAAGGATGCACGGCCCGGTTGGTGGCCGTCGATCCTTCGAGACGCGCGCAAAGCGCGCTCCTCAGGATGACGGAGAAGCAGCGAAGCTATTTTCTAGGACGGAGGACTCGCACTCACCGCGCAGCGGACGCAACCGCTTTCAGCACGTGCAGCGCGGCGCCGGCGCGCGCCACCGGAGCGGTGCTGGGCTGATAGAGCCCGCGGCGGTCGGGATAGGGCCTGAAGAGGTTGGTGATGCCGACCACGGATTCCGCCGCGCCCAGCGCCAGCACGCCGTCGGGTTCGAGCATCCGGGAGATCTTGCCGAAGATGCCCGCCTTGGTCTGCTGATCGAAATAGATCAGCACGTTGCGGCAGAAGATCACGTCGAAAGTGCCGAGATGCGCAATGTCGTGCAGCAGATTGAGCTGGCGGTGCTGCACCATGCCGCGGATGTCGGCGTTGAGCTGCCAGAGTTCGCCCTGCTGCGTGAAGTACTTCACCAGCAGCTGGATCGGCAGGCCGCGCTGCACCTCGAACTGGCTGAACAGGCCGGCCTTGGACTTTTCCAGCACCGCCTGCGACAGGTCGGTGGCGATAATCTCGATGCGCCAGCCGCTGAACAGCGCGGTCATTTCCTTCAGCAGCATCGCGATCGAATACGGCTCCTGCCCGGTCGACGATGCCGCGCACCAGATCCGCAGGCTGCGGCGCGCAGCGCGCGCCTGTGCCAGCGCCGGCAGCACCGCTTCCTTCAGATGATCGAACGGGACCTTGTCGCGAAAGAAGAAGGTCTCGTTGGTGGTCATCGCTTCGACCACCTCCGAGGTCAGCATCTCGGCGCCGCCCTTCATCTTCAGGACCAGCGCGGGAATGCCGGCAAGGTTCGACCTGCGCGCCAAAGGCAGCAGGCGGCTCTCGACGAGATATTGCTTGTCGCTCGACAGATCGAGCCCGGAGCGTTCTTTCAGCAGCTTACGCAGATACTCGTAGTCCAGCGGCGTCACGAACGATCTCCCGCAAACACGCGAACAAGCTTGGGTGCGATCTGATTGAGCGGCAGCACGGCGGCGCAGATCCCGGCATTGACCGCAGCGCCGGGCATGCCCCACACCACGCTGGTGGCTTCGTCCTGGGCGATCACGCTGCCGCCGGCGGCGACGATATCCTTGCCGCCGCGCATGCCGTCGGAGCCCATGCCGGTCAGGATCACCGACATGATGCTGCCCTGCCAGACGTCGATCGCGGAGGTGAACATCGGGTCCACCGCGGGCTTGCAGAAATTGACCGGCGGCCCGTCGTCGAGCGCGATGGTGGCGTCGACGCCGTGGCGGGCGATGCGCATATGGCGTCCGCCCGGCGCCAGATAGATCTGGCCCGGCTTGATGGCCTCGCCGTCGATCCCCTCATGCGCCGACCGCTTGCTGGCGCGCGCCAGATGCTCGGCGAGAATCGTGGTGAAGGTCGGCGGCATGTGCTGGGTGATCAGCACCGGGACGCGATCGATCACCGGTCCGATCTCGGCAACCAGCGACATCAGCGCCTGCGGGCCGCCGGTCGACGAGCCGATCAGCAGCACCTTCGGCTGCAACAGGCCGAACGAACGGCGCGCGATCTGGGCCGGCGCGGTGGGCGCAGCGACGGGAGCCAGAGTCCGCGGCCTGTCGTGACCGGGCGCAAGCGGCGGGCTCGCCGTGGTGTGCACGGTGCCGCGCCGCGCCTTGGCGCCGAGATGACGGATCTTCTGGATCAGGTCGTGGCGGAAGGTTTCGGCGGCGGTGGCTTCGCGCGTGCTCTCCGGCTTCGGAATGTAGTCGGACGCACCGAGCGAGAGCGCCTTCAGGCTGATCTCCGCGTTGCGGCGGGTCAGCGTGGAGGCCATGATGACGACGAGATCGCGCTTCTTCGCCAACAGCTGCGGCAGCGCCGAGATGCCGTCGAGGTCGGGCATCTCGATGTCGAGCACCGCGACGTCTGGATTGATGCGCTCGAGCTGGTTGACGGCGTCGAGGCCGGTGCGCAGCGAGGCCACGACCTCCATGTCGGGCTCGGCGCCGATCCAGCGCGAGATCATCCCGCGGATCACCACGGAATCGTCGACCACCATCACCCGCACCTTGTCGGACCGGGTCGATGTCGGAACCGCAGTACTTGTCAACGCAACACTCATGACTTCACCAGCGACGCAACACGACGCACAACAACCGTTGAGCCGAAGGCTTCTGCCGCCGGATCGAACGTAGATTTAGATAAGCCCGACTTCCTGGAACTTCGCAGTGACGATGTCCCGGTCGAACGGCTTCATGATGTATTCGTTGGCACCGGCATGCAGCGCGCGTGCGATATGCGCGACGTCATTCTCGGTGGTGCAGAACACGACCTTGGGCTGATCGCCACCGGGCATGCGGCGGAGATTGCCGAGAAACTCGTAGCCGTCCATGACAGGCATGTTCCAGTCGAGCAGCACGGCCTCGGGCATCGCGCGCTTGCAGGCCTCAAGCGCTTTCGCGCCGTCCTCAGCCTCGACGATCGTGAAATCGAGCCCTTCCAGAATACGGCGGGCGACCTTGCGAATGACGCTTGAGTCATCGACAACAAGACAGGTTCTCATCTGCGACCTCTACTTCCTCATCCCCGGTGGGATGTTTCAGTTTCTTCATTTGCAGCGGCCGTCTCAGGCCGCTTTGGCATCGGGCACCAGTTCGAGCACGCGATCGACATCGAGGACGACCATGAGCTGGCCATCGAGGCGGTGGACGCCGCCGGCGAGCTTGGCCATGCGGGGATCGAGGTTGACCGGGTTGTCCTCGCGGCCGTCGTCAGGCAGCCGCAGCACCTCGCCGATCTGGTCGATCAACAGGCCATAGGATTCGCCGCGCTGGTCGACCCCGACCGCCATCGGCAGCTTGCCGTCGTCGGCCTTCGGCAGCCCGAGCCGGGCCCGCATGTCGACCACGGTGACGATGCGGCCGCGCAAATTGAGCACGCCGGCGATCTCGCTGGAAGCCAGCGGCACCCGCGTCAGCCGCTCCGGCATAAACACGTCCTGCACCCGCGAGATCGGCAGCCCGAACAGCTGCCCGCCGATCACGGCGGTGACGTATTCGGCCATCGCGCCCTCACTGCTCTCGGTCTTGGTCATCGATGCTGTTTCCTCAAGCCTTTTGTTTGAGCATGATCTGATCGGAAAACCGCTTCACACTTTTCCGGATCATGCTCATGCCGCCCGGCGCAGTTCGGCGGTCTGCTCCTTCAGCGCCGCGATCAGCCCGGGACGATCGAACTTGGCGACATAGTCGTGGAAGCCGGCCTGCCGGCCGCGCTCGA
Source organism: Bradyrhizobium sp. INPA03-11B (assembly GCF_040446015.1). Lineage (NCBI taxonomy): Bacteria > Pseudomonadati > Pseudomonadota > Alphaproteobacteria > Hyphomicrobiales > Nitrobacteraceae > Bradyrhizobium > Bradyrhizobium sp. INPA03-11B. The sequence goes on along the minus strand of NZ_JASGSR010000011.1, from coordinate 65,472 downwards.
TCGCCGCCGGCGACACCATCGCCGACAGCGCGATGATCGGCAGCTGGTTGAGATTGTGGTCAGAGCGGATGTTCTCGGCGAACTCGAACCCGTTCATCTCGGGCATCTCGATGTCGGTCAGCACGACGTCGAAGGCCTGCCCCGAGCGCAGCGCGGCGAGCCCTTCCTGCGCGCCGCCTGCGGTCCGCACCTTGTAGCCGGCAGCTTTGAGCACCGGCGCCAGCATGTTGCGGAAGAACGCGGAGTCGTCGACGAGAAGGACGGACTGCGCCGAGGCCGACGGGCGCATCTCCTTGCGCGAGAACCAGTCGGCGAACGCCATGGGGAGGAAGTGGCCGACGTCGATCACTTCAGTGGCCTGGCCCTTGATCACGGCCGAGCCCAGAATGCCGTCCTGCGAGCCTGCGACCTCGATGTTGAGCTTTTCCTCGACGATGTCGATGATCTCGTCGACCACGAGCCCCATCGAGCGGCCGTCGTCGGCGAACACCAGGATCGGCTGCGAGCCCTGCGACTGCACCTCGACACCGGCCATCTGCACCAGCGGCATCAGCTGCTCGCGGTACTGCACCATGTAGCGGCCGTTCGAGAGCTCGATCTTGTCGGTTGCGATCTCTTCCAGCCGGGTGACGAGGCCAAGCGGCACCGCCTTGGGTTGCGAGGAACCGGCGCGGAACACCAGCAGCGAGGTGAGCTGCTCGCCGCTCGCGGCATGGCTGCTGGCATTGTCCTCGGCCATGTCATGGGCCGACGAGCCGGAGGCGCCCAAGGCTTTGGCAATGCCGTTGGGGTCGATGATCATGATCACGGCGCCATCGCCCAGGATGGTGTTGCCGGAGAACATGTCGATGTGCCGCAGTTTGGTCGACATCGGCTTGACCACGATCTCCTCGGTGTGGAACACGCCGTCGACCACGATGCCGAAGGTCTGGCTGCCGACCTGCGTCACCACGATGAAGCCGTTCTCGGCATCGCTGGTGGTGGCGCCGTCGTCGATCTTCAAGAGCTTCTTGAGGTGGATCAGCGGCAGCAGCTTGTTGCGCAGCCGCAAGACTGCGGTGTCCTTGATCCGCTCGATGCGGTGCTCGGAGTTGGCGCGGGCCCGCACCAGCTCGACCACCGAGAGCTGCGGGATGGCAAAGCGGTCGCCGCCGGCTTCCACGATCAGCGCCGAGACGATCGCCAAGGTCAGCGGGATCTTGATGGTGACGGAAGCGCCCTCGCCGGCCACGCTCTTGATGTCGATGGTGCCGCCGATCTGGTCGATATTGGTGCGCACCACGTCCATGCCGACGCCGCGACCGGACACCGAGGTGACTTGCGCCGCGGTCGAGAAGCCCGGCGCGAAGATGAACTTGTGGATCTGGGCTTCGGTCATCTTCTCCAGTTCAGCCTCGGTGACGAGACCGTTCTGGAGCGCCTTGGCCTTGATCCGCTCGGTGTTGAGCCCGCGGCCATTGTCGGCGATGCAGATGATGATGTGGCCGCCTTCGTGATAGGCGCTGAGGCGAATGGTGCCCTGCTCTGGCTTGCCGGCGGCGAGGCGCTCGGCGGTGGTCTCCAGGCCATGATCGGCGGAGTTGCGCACCATATGCGTCAGCGGATCCTTGATCAGGTCGAGCACCTGGCGGTCGAGCTCGGTGTCGGCGCCGTGCATCTCCAGCTCGATCTGCTTGCCGAGTTCGCCGGAGAGGTCGCGGACGATGCGCGGCAGCTTCTGCCAGGCATTGCCGATCGGCTGCATCCGCGTCTTCATGACGCCTTCCTGCAGCTCGGCGGTGACGTTGGACAGCCGCTGCAACGGCACCTTGAACTCGGTGTCCTCGTTGCGCCGTGAGATCTCCAAGAGCTGGTTGCGGGTCAAGACCAGCTCGGAGACCATGGTCATGAGGTGTTCGAGGGTGTCGACGTTGACGCGGATCGACTGGTTGGCGATCTTGTCGCCTTCCTGGACATCCTCGGCTATGGCCTTGCGGACCGGCTTCTTCACGGCTTCAGCGGGCTCTGCTGCGGGTGCAGCAGCGGCGGGCTTCGCGACGGGCGCGGGTGCGGCCACTTCGGTCTCGGTCTCGCGGAAGGCGCGCTCGAGCTCGTCGAGCGAGACCTCGCCGGGACGTAAGGGACGCTCCAGCGTCTGCACCACCAGCGTGCCTTCGGTCATCGCTGCCTGCACGGACGGCGCTTCGACGACCGGCACGTCTTCTTCAGTGGCCGCCATTGCCGCCATGCCGTGCTCGACCATGGCCTCCAGCTGATCGATCAGATCGCGGTCGTTGCCCTCGGGCTCGGCTTCGGTCGCCTCGAGCCCGCCCAGGATCTCCTTGATGCGGTCGATCGAGGACAGGATCAGCGTCACGGCTTCCGCCTTCACCGGCATGCCGTCGCGGAACTTGCCCATCAAGGTCTCGCCGGCATGCGCCAGCGCTTCCAGCCGCGGCAATCCTAAGAAGCCGCAGGTCCCCTTGATGGTGTGCACAAGGCGAAAAATGTTGTCCAGGATCTTCGCGTTGTTCGGATCCTGCTCGAACTGCACCAGCTGGTTGTCGACCGTGTCCAGGCTCTCGCTGCTCTCCGTCAGGAACTCGCGCAACAGATCGTCCATGAAACCAACCTTCGAAAAACGCCGAAAACGCTGCGGCGCGCGATATCCACGCGCCTGACGGAACTTGGGTCAGCTTCTCCGCAAAGCGTTTAAGTTTGGTTGAGTAAATGGAAAAGAACGGGATCAACAAAGAGATAAGGCCGCGCGATTGAACGCACGGCCCGTCGTAACCTTTGATTAATGATCTTCCGGCGGCCGCGTTCAGGACGCTGCGATAATGACCTTGTCGCCTTCGAGCGCGAGCGTCACTTTCAACCCGCAGGCCTCAGCCAAGAGGCGCGTGTAATGCGGCTGCACCGCGTGTGCATCGACCGTGTTCGGCGAGCTGGCATTGAGCAGGTCAACGATGTTCTGCGGCACGCGCGCATTGAGGCCCGCGGCCAGGATGCGGAAGCTCATGGTCTCACCCTCGCCGACCGGGTCGATCGTGAGCGTGCCGCCGCGCGGGATGGTCTGCTGCGCGATGATCAGCATGTTGAGCAGCAGCTTGACGCGATTTTTGGGCAGCAGCAGCCGCGGCAAATTCCAGGTCAGCGTCACCTTGCCGTCCTCGATATGCCCCTTCGCCATGTTCTGGGCATCGCCGAGGTCGATCTGCGCGCCGGAGGAACCGGCGGCGCCGAATGCCAGCCGGCAGAACTGCAGCCGCGCCGACGCGGTCTTGGCGCTCTTGCGGATCAGATCGAGCGCGAAGTCGCGATCTTCGGGCTTCGGATTGTCGTCAAGGACCTCAAGCCCATTGACGATCGCGCCGACCGGACTGATGAGATCGTGACAGACCCGCGAGCACAACAGCGCCGCGAGCTCGAGTGCATCGGGAGCGGGACCGGGAGACGAAGTGCCAGACATCAATTGTTTCCTGGAAAGCCGCACGCCGACCGAGGAGTGCGAATCACGCATGCCTGTCGGCTTGATACACCGGGCAGACGGATGCTGCCAGCTTGCGGCGAGGCTGGCATCATGATCTCAGGGGAAGACGAACAGGATATGAGAGCCGCCCATGAATAAGGCACAATCGCCCGCCCTCGACTGCGACAAGGCCGCCACGCTGCTCGACCAGCTGACCGAGCTCGTGATCCGCGCCGGCGAGGCGATTCTTGCGGTCAATCGTTCCGCCATGAATGTGACCGGCAAGAGCGACGGCTCGCCGGTCACCGAAGCCGATCTCGCCGCCGACCACATCATCGTCGAAGGGCTGACGCGGCTGGCGCCGCGTGTGTCGCTGCTGTCGGAGGAGCGCGTCCATCTGGCGACGCCGCCCTACAAGGACAGTTTCTTCCTGATCGATCCGCTCGACGGCACCAAGGAGTTCGTCGCCGGCCGCAACGAGTTCACCGTCAATGTGGCGCTGGTCACGCACGGCATGCCGCTGCTCGGCATCGTCGGCGCGCCGGCGCTCGGATTGATCTGGCGCGGCATCGTCGGCAAGGGTGCGGAGCGATTGACGTTGCAGGGCGGCGCGGCTTCGCAGGCGGTGGCGATCAAGTCCCGTCCTTGCCCGCCACGCGGCGCGCCCTGGACCGTTGCGGTGAGCCGTTCGCATGGTGATGCGCGCACCGAAGCCTTCATCGACGAACGCGGCGGCGCGGTCCGCGCCGTGCTGGGATCGGCGGTCAAGTTCGGCCGCGTCGCCGAGGGCGCGGTCGATATCTATCCGCGCCTCTCGCCCACGTCCGAATGGGACGTCGCGGCCGGTCACGCGGTGGTCGTTGCGGCCGGCGGCAAGGTGACCGATTCGCACGGGCATCCCCTGCATTTCGGGCTCGGCCGCGAGGACTTCCTGGTGCCCGAATTCATTGCCTGGGGCGACCCCGCCGCAGCCTAAAGCATGATCCGGAAAAGTGCGAAGCGGTTTTCCCTCGCGACAAACGCGGAACGCGTTTGCGCGGAGATCATGCTCAAAACAAAGAGCTGACTACTGCGCGAGATCTTCTTCCAGCTCCGGCCAGCGCGCCGCGGCTTCCTTCAGGAAGCGCGCGGGATCGGCGGCGAAGGCGTCGCGGCTGTGTTCCCGGTTGAACAGATAGAGCCTGTTCCCGACGACGGCCCAGAATCGCGGATTGCCGGCGCAGGTCACGCCCCGCACCAGATCGGTCGGATCGTAGCCGCCGAACTGCGGACCATAGATTTCAGGATGCGCGACGAACGAAGCGCGGTTGCCTTCGTTGCGGAAGCGCCAGACCGCGCCGCTTTCGGCGGCCTCGAATTCCGGCCGCCCCTGGGTGGCGGCGGCGTCGGTGAAATAGGCGACCGGATCGAATCCCTCGATCGCAAGGCCGGAGTAGCGGTTCGACACCACGCGCTCGGTCGTGGTGGCCCGAACAGGCAAAGCGGGCCAGATGGCCGCCAAAATGCCCGCCAACAGGCCGAAAAACGCCATGCCCCGGCACGATCCATATCTTTCCTGCCGTTGTGCCGTCATAGTTGATACCGATAACATCCGAGTCGAGGGGACACTGGGCGCAACCTAGAGCCGTGCCTGTTGGCATCAGGTTAAAGGGCAACGCCCGGATTTCGATAGCAGGGGTTCTTAATGACTTTCGCATCACGCCTTGCCGCGGTCGCGTTTGCCGCGCTGATGTGCTGGAGCGCAGGGGCGTCCGCGCAGCAGCCCCCACCACCGCAATATCCGCCGCCACAGCGTGAACCGACCCCGTATACTTACGGGCCCGACGAGCTGGTCGGCGCCGGCCACAAGTTCTTCGGCAACGTCTCGCGCGGGCTCGCCTCCGTGATCGAGCGCGCGGTCAGCCAATGGGGTCTGCCCAACGGTTATGTGCTCGGCGAGGAAGGCTCCGGCGCGTTCGTCGCCGGACTGCGCTACGGCGAAGGCACGCTCTACACCAAGAACGCCGGCGACCTCCGGGTCTATTGGCAGGGTCCCTCGGTCGGCTTCGACTGGGGCGGCGACGGCGCCCGCACCATGACGCTGGTCTACAACCTGCCTTCGACGCAGGCGATCTACCAGCGCTTCGTCGGCATCGACGGCTCGGCCTATATCGTCGGCGGCTTCGGGATGACGGCGCTGACCGCCAACAACATCGTGCTGGTCCCGATTCGCTCGGGCATCGGCCTGCGGCTCGGTGCCAGCGTCGGCTATCTCAAATACACCCCGCGCGCGACCTGGAACCCGTTCTAGGTCGCAGCCTCGAACGGGTCGTTGCGCGAAGCGCTCCGGCACGGTTAGCGATTCACCTTAACGCGGCAAACGGGCTGGCCTTTGGCCGGCCCGCCGTGGCATTGTGATTAACAAATTCCTTCTTTCTTTGGAGTGACCCTTCATGATCGAGCCGATCATGTACGCGGCGATCGGTTTCCTGATCTCTATGCTGTGCGGCCTGATGATCGTGCCCCTGGTGCATAACCGGGCGGTGCGGCTGACCACGCGACGGATGGAGGCGGCCACCCCGCTGTCGATGGCCGAGATCCAGGCCGACAAGGACCAGCTCCGCGCCGAATTCGCCATGTCGGCCCGCCGGCTCGAGATGAGCGTCGACCAGCTCAAGAGCAAGACCACGAGCCAGCTCGCCGAGCTCGGCAAGAAGACCGACGCGATCAACCGCATGAAGATCGAGCTGGGCGAGAAGAACGCCGCGATCTTCGCGATGGAGGCGCGCGAGAAGGCGATGAAGGAGCAGCTTCGCGCCACCGAGGAGGAGTTCGGCGCCAAGACCGAGCTGCTGCGCAACGCCGAGCAGGCGCTGACCGACAAGCAGGGCGAGCTTGGCAGGATGAACGCCGAGCTCAGCGACCGCTCGATGACCGCCGACAGCCGCCAGGTCGAATTGGTCGCGGTGCGGACCCAGGTCGAGGAGTTGAAGAACCGGGTCGGCGACGCCGCCAGGGAGTTCGCCGCCACCGAGGCCCGCCTCGCCCAGGAGCGCAGCCAGTCGGAAACCGTGACGCGCGACCTCACCGACGCGCGCGGCCGGGTCGAGAACCTGAGCCAGCGCGTCACCGACCTCGACCGCCAGCTGATCGTCCAGGTCAAGGAGGCCGAGATGCTCGGCAACCGCGTCAGCGACCTCGAGACACGGCTTGCGACCCAGGGCAAGCTGCTGGCCGAGCGCGAATTCGAGAACGGCCAGCTCAAGCAGGCCAACGCCGCCGCCGAGCGGACGGTGCAGGAGCTGCGCGAGGAGATCGCCGCAGCGGGCGGCGGCAAATCGTCCGTGCTCGAGAAGCTGCGCCAGGAGAAGGCCGCAGTCGAGGAACAGCTGCGCGCAGCTCGCGACGAACGCGGCAAGCTGCAGCGCGACATCAACGCGATCCAGCAGCAGGCCGAGAGCTCCTGGGCGACCGAGCGGATGGAGAACGCGCTGCTGCGCGAGCGCATCAACGACATCGCCGCCGAGGTCGCCAAGCTCGCGATCCAGCTCGAGGGCCCCAATTCGGCGATCGAGGCCATGCTGGCGGCGGAGCCGACCGTGCCGGCCAAGGCCGCCGCCAAGCCCGCCAACGGTGCCGCAAACGGCGCCGCGCCGGGCAGCGGGATGCCCGAAGGCGGCGGCACGCTCGCCGAACGCATCCGGGCGCTGCAGTCACACGCCTCCCGCGCCCGTCAGCAGGGCGCCTGATTTACGCAGGGTTTGGCTTGACACCCCTACCCGGCACTTCGTAAATCGCACGCTCTGACGAAGCGCCTTTATCGACCGGCCGCCGACCAGCGGCCTTTGGCACGTCATATCCCGGACGCATAGCTCAGCGGGAGAGCGTTCCCTTCACACGGGAGAGGTCCAAGGTTCGATCCCTTGTGCGTCCACCATTAATCCAAACAAATCAATAGGTTACGAACCCCGTTCCCCTAACGCGTGCCCAGAAATAGCTGGGGCACAATGGGGACACACAACACCCGTCCCGATGATCGCGAAAATGTGCACCGAAGAAACCTCACGGCACGGCTGGGTTTATGGTGCGCTCGGAGGGCAGTCGCATCTGCTGCGATTTCAACGCCCTGAGCATGGTCTCGAGGTCGGATTCTGGCGCTGTCTCATCAAGAAAAGCGAGCGGCCGCTAGATCTTGTCCAGAACTCGCAACGGAGGCGTCCTAGTACCGCAAAGAGTTGCTCGGGAAATGGCCAGTCGAATTATAAGGCTCGCCAGCGGCGGCGGGCTGGGCGTTCTGAGGTGGATTGGGTCTTCCTAGTGCCCCTTTTTGGGGTGAACTCAAACGCGCCACGCGCCCACCGAAAGTATCCCTCCGCTTTGTTGTGAATGGGCTTGTCCGCGCTTTTTGGTTGCGGGACAATCTCACGGTTTGTTGGGGCATGCTTTATGAGTGCGATACGTGTTGCGAGCGCAGTAGCCTGCGCCCTTGGGGCCATGTTCTTCACCCTCCGGGCAGGTCAATCCGCCGAGATCAAGAGTGGGGTCGGCAAGTCCGGCCAGGCGGCCATCTGGATTACCGGGGAGATCGTTCCGGGCGATTCAGACAAGTTTTTACTGGCCGTGAAGCAGGCCAACGACGCCGGGAAGTATGTCGCGAACGTCCGGCTTGATTCTCCTGGCGGCAACTTACTCGAGGGCGCGAAAATCGCGGACTCGATAAGGTTCGGCAAAATGTCGACCAACGTCGGAAGGACTGCAGTCTGCGCGTCGGCCTGTTTCCTCATGTTCGCGGCTGGATCCGCAAAAAACGTGAGTTATGGCGCCCAAGTCGGCGTTCACGGTGCGTCGAACGAAAATGGTGAGGAGACGGTCGCTTCTGGCGCAGCAACCGTCTCGATGGCCAAAATGGCGAAAGAACTCGGAGTGCCGCCGGCGATCATCGGGAGAATGGTCGTCACCGCGCCGAGCGACATGGTTTGGCTGAGTCCGCAAGATCTTCAGTCCATGGGCACGACCATGATGGGGCGCCCATCTCAAACGGATAGCCCGCCTGTCGCCAACTTGCAGCAAACTTCGCCAACCGCGCCGATGTCGCTAGCGCCATCAGGCGCAAACGCTGCCGCTTCTCGCTCTTCCAACAATGATGTGCCTACTTGGGGCGAACTACTGAACAAAGCGATAGAGAAGTCAGCGAGTCAAAATAATGGAAAGCCGCTTTTTTCTCGCTCTTGTCAGCCCGAGCATAAAGTCTGCATCACCGGTCTGACCTACGTGGATAACAAGGGAAAGATCGCCTTTCTGAAAACTGAAGAAGATATGAAAGGCAAAATTATTGCACGTGAAGCGTGCACCCTGAATGAGTTCAATGACGTTCGGACCTGCGTCAACTGGGACAATGGCACCATGCACCGTGATATGAAGGACAGCGCGGGCGGCTGGTCAAAGATTGCAGATGAATAGACTTCGCGCGCTCTAGCAGCGCCATCTTTGCCTACCCACCGTCGATTTGGACTTCGCGCCATGACCGCTCCACTCCTAACGGCCATTACCGTATTGCTTTGTCTTGCAGGGCCCGCAGCCGCGGAGTGCGGAGAACGTGGCGGCCCCGGTTATCGTGGTCCGAATGGCAAGTGCGTCGGGTGGGCTGAGATAGGTCGTGTATGCGGTAATCCGCCGGCAACGCGATGCAGAGCTGAAGCCGTGGCCCCGAACGCCACCGATGCTGCCGGTCACGGTGCCAAGATTGAAGAGCTGCGCCAGCCAGCGAAGAAGTAACAGGCCGCCTGTGGCTATGTTGTTGGTGAGGATATGCGATCGATTCGACTGCAGGCGACGACGTCATCCATGTGCTGGTCTCGCTGAAATACGAGATGTGGGGACTCGAGAAGTGGAAGCGGGACAAATACCTCGGGGCAGTCGCGATCCCCTTTCGTGACGGCGACACCATAGAAGGCGTCTTCGATACGGTCATCGCGGTCGCCGATTTCGGGGAGCGAAGTGAAAAGATTGACACCGGCGGAGAAGTCTACAGCCGAATCCGCCGGGCCTACGCGAAGTGCGTGGAGCGTTCAGAAGCGCAACCGGCAGCCCGCGGATCTAGAGCCGAACAGCACCAAACTCAGGCGTTAGGCAGCGAAGGCTTCGAGACGTGGCCGGGATTTAGAACCAGGCTCATTTCCTCGATTTTAGCATCGATCTTATTGAGAACGGCGGCCGGAACGACATCCCGCTCTGGCAGATGCCACCAATGGTCGTTTACCAACGATACGACTTCCTCGACGGCCGAGATGACCGCCGGTTCGGGTAGTCGCGCGCGATTGGCGAACTTTCGCCAGCGGTCGGGAGTAAGCGCTTTGAAGGACTTCTCTCCTCCCAAGGAGAGGGCCATATCGTCCTTTGGAAAATAAGCAGTGGTCGACAGGACGTCGTACACAGGGGCGATGGCTGGAGTGCAACCGTCACCTGGGTATATCGTGGACCAATTCTTCAAGTGCATGTCGCCGTTGCCGACGAGCGCGGCAAGGGCCAGTCGGCGAACGAATTCGAGCGCGACGTCTGTCGAAGTCGCCACGTTTAGCGCGGCGGCGATGTCGTGGTATGATGCGTCATCGTATTTTTTGGATGGCTGCCGGCCAAAAATTTGAGCGAAGTCTTCGATGTGAATTCGGGTACTTTCGGGCCCTCGGTCGAAGCGCTTCACCAGCAAGACCTTGCCGGTCGACAGAGTATTGAACTCTTCGGGAATTCCGTCGAAATCGGATTTCTCGACAAGTTCGCGTTCGGGCACATCCATTCCGAGGACTTCGGACAGTGCCAAAATGGCGAACTCGTTTTCCGACAATCCGACAAGGTTGGTCGAAGGGAATTTTGCAATGTACTGACCTTGCTCGTCGCCGATGGGCAAAGTCAGTCCGCCGCTCTTGCCCGTGTTTTTCATCACGGACAGCTTCATCTGAACTCCCGCCAAGGAAAACCGCGCTTTGATCTCACGTGGATTTTCTTGAGCCGCTATCGTGGTGCTGCCGTCGCTCGGTACGACGCGCACCGCACCTGGCAGGTCCGCGCCAAGCGCCGCCAGGAGGTCGAAATCGTTTCCTTGCCTCACTGCTCCCGCATGGTGCTTTTCCATCGCCTCGCGAAGCTTGTCCTCGGGCAACATGTTCGCGAAGAACGCGGGCAGCATGTGTGCTGCCGGCTTCGGATCCTTGCGAAGGCCACCATCGGCGGAGCGCAACGAAAGGCTCAGTATCGGGGGCCGCGCCATGGCTCGATAGGCCGGATCGAGACTGAAGGCGTTGAAATCGCCAGGCGTACGCACGACCGTTCCGACCATGAGGTCTTGAAGGAACACGTCCAGCGACTGAATGGTGTTAGGGGCGCGGACCCGGGTGCTCATCATCATCATCCATATCGGTGGTGAACGCCGGTCGATCTTCGTCTTCGGACGGGCGAAGGAGTGCGTTGACGCCTGGTACCATTGCCTGTGGGATCAGCATCAGCTCCATACCAAGCGCGCGCGCGACGTTAATCAGCGTGGTCGCCCGCGCAGCGGCGTTGCCCTGCTCAATATCGCGGTAACGCGGCCGAGAAATGCCCGCGCGTTCGGCCACCTGCTCTTGCGTCAGGCCCGCTTGCTTTCTTGCGTCCCGGAGGAGCCGCCCTAGCTGTTGAGTTGCTTCTGAGTTCCGTTCCATGAACTGTTTACGTATCTTTTGTCTTCTGAAAGATACCTATAGGTATCATTTCTTGGCTAGCCTGTCAAGACATAGATCTGTTTACGTATCATGGAACAATGGAATGGTCCTTAAACGTATCTTTCATGGCTAGAGATCGATCCCCAAAAACGCCCCAAAGCAGTCTTCGGCAGTGCCTCCAGGCGGTCATGGAAAGAACCATCGCGACTTCCGCGGCGCCCCGCCCTGCCAAAAGCGGCCGTCGAGGAGGCGAGACGCCCCGCTCAAGGTAATGAATGGAGAGGCAGTAAAGCCAATCATGGCAGGGCTTGCCGTCTTGATCCCCTGTCCTTCCGGAAAACTCGACACAGACATCGCCCGGCAAGCCACGGCACATAACCTGGCTCCTACACCCCCTCCCCGTGGTACATCGCCATCAATCCGCACCTACTAGCCATCTTCCAGAAGAAGCTCGCTGGAAGATTTTGTTGAGTTCATTAGAAAGGAGACTGATTGGAGTCCCACAAAGATCAATCGTGCATCTCGAAGCTATGCAAGGCTCATGTATTGAGAAACGAGATCGGCGAGGAGGATGCCCGTCAGCAGTACCTTCAGCCGACGAAGGCTACCAAGCAAAGGCTGATCGAAATGGGCAGCCTCTCCGCTCGATCGCAGATTGGGCGGCCCATTGGCGAGAACGCCAAGCGGCGTGCTAATGACCTCGCAGCATCATCTCCACACAAGACGCGATCTCCAGCAAGCGCCGGTCGGCGTTCCTGCGGCCGATCAGCATAAGACCGACGGGAAGGCCGTCGAGCGGTATCGGCAATGAGATCGACGGACAATCTAGCATATTGGCGACGCGTGGATTTCGAAGCACGAGCCCATTGGCTTGATGGAACGCAACGTCCTCCTCGATCGACGACAGAAGCGGCGCGCGGATTGGCGTCGTCGGCAAGATGAAAACCTCATCATTGCCGAACGACTGTTCGAAGGATCGGATTGCGGAATCCCGCAGCCGCACCATGCGCACATAGTCGACACCGAGGATTCCAGCCCCCGCTTCGATACGAACGCGGGTTTTCGGATCGACGCCATCCAGGCTCGATAGGCCGAGACCGCGCAGCGTTGCGCCGACCTCGATCGACGGAAAGGTGCCGATCCCATCGATCTCTGCAACGAGATCGAGCGCAGCCTCGATCGATCTATCCGCAATCTGCAAGCCACCTGATCGAAGCCGCTCGACGGCGCTCTCGAACGCGCCAAGCACCTCCGGCTCGCAACCGTGAAACAGGCGACCGCGAGCGATAGTGAGCCGAAACGTATAAGGAGAGGCAAGCTGCGGCCGCGACGTCACGTCGCCACCCGAAAGCACCTGATCGGCCACGAAGCAGTCCGCGACGCTCGAGGCAATCGGACCGATGGTATCGAGGCTCGACGACAGCGAGAACGCGCCGGCAGTTGGCACAAAGCCGCTCGTCGGCTTGAAGCCGGTTGCACCCGACAGCGCCGCCGGAATTCGGATCGACCCTCCGGTGTCACTCCCGATGGCGATGTCCGCCATGCCGTCGACGACCGAGACGACAGCCCCAGATGAGGATCCTCCCGGAGCGCGCCGGCGGTCGCGGGGGTTGCGCGGCACCCCATCGTTCGGGTTGGTGCCGAGCGCCGAAAAGGCAAACTCGGTCATCTGTGTCTTGCCGATGATCACGGCTCCTGCCGCGCGCAAACGCTTCACAGCCAGCGCGTCTTCAGCGGCGGGAGGCAAAGCGCGCAGGACCGCGGAACCCGAGCTCGTCACGGTGCCGGCAACATCGAAGAGAGCCTTGACCGAGACAATGCGACCGTCGAGCGGGCCGCGCGTCGTCCCGGCAGCGGCGCGCCGATCGGCGGCTTCGGCCTCGCACCGGGCGCTCTCCTCGAACAGGGCGGTGAAGGTATTCGCTGCGTCAGGTGATCGCGCGCGCGTCAGTGCGGCTTCCAATCGTGCCACGGCGGTGGGTTGAGATTGGTCGTTAGTTAACGTCATTGGTCGACGCTCCTCACCGGACGTTGGTGGTCAAGAGACGACCGGAAGCACGTCGATATCGTAGCCGTGGGTCAGGGAGCGCTTGAGAACCGGGTCGCTCAGCTCCATTTCGAAGCGTGCTCCTGGGCGAATTCCGCCGATCGCACCCGGCGTGCCACAGAACATCAAGCTTCCGGCGGGAAGGACGTCGGCGTTCGCGTAGCGGCGAATCAGATCGCGCGGCGTTCTCAGCGAGGAAACCGGGCTCTCCTGATAGAGAACCCGCTTGCCGTCGATCGTCGCCCACGAACGAAGCACCAATTCATCCCAGTGCGGCTCGACATCAGCATAGGACCAGAGCTGCCGGCCGACCGGCTTGCCGCAGAGCTGCTTCGAAAGTGCGATACCCGCAGCTTCCGCCTTGCGATCGGTATGATCGGATCCGATTCCGATCCAGAGTCCGTCGGCCATGGCGACCACCACGGGCTCGACCTCACCGGAACTGTCCGGACCGAGCACAGTCAAGCGATCCGCCTGCGTCAGCGTCTGGGCTGCGACACGATAGTAGAGCGGCGTCGTCGACGGGCGCGGGATTCCGAGCGCGGCGAGCTCCTCGATATGGTGCTCGATCGCCGCCGCGTTCCTGCCCGCCCAACCGGCGATCACGAGCGATCCGATTTCGACGCCGACGTGATCGGTCCGATCCTTCGCGATGCGGTCAAACTTCATGAACATGGGCTTTGTCATCCTTGGTAGACGGAACGAGAATCTCGCCGCGCTCGATCTGCAACGTGCGATCGGCGACGCGGTCGAGCAGGGCCGGCGAGGATTCCGTGATCAGCAGGGTAAGCTCCGGGCGGTGCTTGCGCAGCTCACCGAGCGTCCGTGCATAATCGAGCGCCAGGGCCGGCGCCAGCCCCTGGAAGGGTTCGTCGAGCAACAAGACCTTGCGCGCCACCATCAGCGCACGCCCCAGCGCAACCATCTTGCCCTGCCCGCCGGAAACGCCGCCCGCAGGCCGGGACCGCATCACATGCAGCTCAGGCAGCAGCGTATAGATCTCGTCCAGCCTGCGAACGATTTCCGGCTTGTCGAGGTTCAGAGCCAGTGCCGGAAGGCGAATGTTCTCCTCGACGCTCAACTCCGGTATCAGCCGGCGATCTTCCGGCGCATATCCGATGCCTGCCCGGGCGCGCGTATAGGCAGGCTGGCTGCCGAGATCGTCAGCATCGAGGCGGATCGAGCCCTCGTCGTGCGCGATCAGCCCCATGATCGCGCGAAGCGTCGTTGTCTTGCCGGCGCCATTGCGGCCGACCAACACCGTCGTCTTGCGCGCGATGATTTCGCAGCTGACCTTGCGCAGCACGCGAACGCCCTCGATCGAGACGCTGACCTTGTCGAGCCTGAGCATTAGGCCACTCCCACGACGCGTTCGCGGACTTGCGCGTTGCCAAACACCTCGTCTGGCCGCCCTTCGGCCATGATATTCCCGGCATTCCACACCAGGACGCGGCTTGCGTAACGTGCAACCACGTCCATGTCGTGCTCGACGAAAAGAGCGGTGATGCGGCGCTGGCGCAGCGCGCTCATCAGGGCCTCCATCAGCGGGAAGCGCTCCAGCGCACTCACGCCGCTGGTTGGTTCGTCCAGCAGCAGGAGGCGCGGCTTGAGGGCCAGCGCAACCGCGATGTCGAGCAGCTTGCGATGACCTTCAGGCAGGGTGCTGCTGATCCGGTCGGCATCGCCGTCGAGCCCGACCAGTTCGAGCAAGCCCATAGCCTCGTCGCGCCGCTGCGCCGTTTCAAGCGGCCGGACCGCGCTCCACAGCCCGTCTTTCGCGGCAAGCGCCAGCATCATGTTGTCGATCACGCGCTGCGCGGAGAACAGTTGCGGGATCTGAAAGGCGCGCGCGACGCCGCGTCGCGCAATGGCCCGCGGCGACAGCCGGGTGATATCGTTGCCGTCGAGCAGCACGCTGCCTGAAACCGGGCGGATATAACCTGTGCAGATGTTGAGCAGCGTCGTCTTGCCCGATCCGTTCGGACCGATGATCGCGAGGAACTCGCCGTCGTGGATCGCGATGCTCGCCCCGTCGGCGGCCTTGACCCCGTTGAATGCGACGCAGAGGTTCTTGGCCACCAGGATAGGACGCCTCATGGGCTCGACGCCTCCTTGCGCGCGAATAGTCCGTAGATGCCCTGCGGCATGAACATGATCACGATGATCAGAGCCATGCCCACGATCAGATTCCAGGCATCGGTTACGGTCACGGCTGCGCTGTGCAGCAGTTCGAGGAACAAGGCGCCGATGAACGCGCCCGGCACGCCACCGATGCCGCCAAGCACGGCGATCAGGACGAGATGGCCGGATGCCGTCCAGAACGCGAAGTCGGGGACCACGCGACCGATCGCAAACGCGGAGATCGCGCCGCCGAGCCCGGCGAGAGCCGCCGATATCACATAGGCGATCAGCAGCACCGCCCAGACCGGAATGCCCAGATATTCGAGCCGGATCTCGTTGGTGTGGACGGCCGATAACGCATGCCCCAGCGGACTGTCGAGATACCGCTGGACGGCGAGGCCGACGAGCACCATCAGCGCCAGGCTGAGATAGAACAGCACGCTCTTGAAGACCGGCTCGGCAAAGATGATGCCGAACACCGCCGGAATCGGAACGGGCATGCCGTCCGTTCCGCCCGTGATACCGTAGAGTTTGGCGCACAGCGCGTAGAACACCATGGAGACCGCGAGGTTCAACATCGCGAAGAAGATCGCGCGATACCGGACGAGGAACGCGCCGGCGATCGCGCCGGTCAGCGCAGCGACCAGCACCGAGAGCACCAGCAGCAATCCGAGATCGTTGATGCCGGCATGCGCCAGGAAGGCGATGCCATAGGCGCTGGCCGCGAAGAACATCGCGTGGCCGATCGAGATCAGGCCGGCCCGCAGCAGCACCGCGACACCGAGCGCCGCAAAGCCCTTGGCGATCGCAAGCGTCAACACGAATTGCAGCCATGGCGCGGCGACGGGAAGGACGGCGAGCGTGAGGACCGCGGCGGCGGTCAGGATGATCCGCATCATATCCTCCGCGCCGTGACCGATCCGAACAGGCCGTAGGGTCGGATCAGAAGCACGACCAGCATTGCCGCATAGGGCGCAACGGCGTCCAGCGAAGGCGCGAGATAGATCGCCAGCACGCGCGCCAGACCGACGATCAGAGAGGCGACCGCGGCGCCCTCGATCTGCCCGAGCCCTCCGATCGCTGCCACCGCGAAGGCGAGCACCATGGTGTCGGCGCCAAGCCCCGGGGCAATGCCCGATGTCGGCGTCGCCAGGGCTCCTCCGAGTGCGGCAAGGAACACGCCCAGCGAGAACGCCAGGATGAAGATCCGGTTGGTGTCGATGCCGATCGACTGCGCCATTTCACGGTCGGTCACGACGGCCGTGATCAGGCGCCCGAGCCGCGTGTGGCTGATCAGGAGCCGCAACCCGACGACGACGAGGGCCGCCATGGCGATCAGCAGAATCTGGTAGTTGAGATAAACCACGCCGCCGATACTCGACGTGCCAAGCAATCGCATTGGCGCATCCTCGTAGAGGGACTGCACGCCGAAGACCAGCCGCTGCAGGTCCTCCAGGATGAGGAACAGTCCGAACGTGATCAGGATCTGGACGGCTTCGGACTTGCCGTATGTCCAGCGGACCAGGCTGCGCTCGATCAGCGGACCGAAGATGGCGGCCACGAAAACCGCACTGAACAGCAACGCAGCAAACGACAAATAGGGGTTGAGCTGCTTGCTCGCGATGAACAGGCAGGCCGACGCCGCGACATAGCCGCCGATCGAGTAGAGACTGCCGTGCGCCACGTTGAGGACGCGCAGCACGCTGAACACCAGCGTCAGGCCAACCGCCGCGAAGAAGATCAACGCGGCGCTGGCGAGGCTATCCAGCAGCAAGGGAATGATTGCATTCGACATCGGCTTACGCCTGCGTGATTGGTTGCGAGTGGACGCTATCGTTCGCCGATCTTGTAGCTCCCCGGCTTCGGAAGACTCTTCGCGAATTCGGGCTTGAGCGTCGAAATCCAGGCGAGCGGATCCTGACCGGCCTGCGGCATCAGGCTATCGCCCTTGTAGCGGACCATGTCGCCGATCACCGGAAACGGCTGCGCCGACGTCTTCACGGTGACTCCGACGATCTGGTCGACGAGACCGTCATTGTCGGCGCGCGTCTGCGTGATGCCGGTCAGGGTTGCGACCTTGCTACCCTTCATGGCAGCCGCGAGCTCGGCACGCGTCGGCCACTTTCCGCCGTTCTTCTGCATGGCGGCCTCGTAGGCGGCCTTCACGTAGATCAGCGCATTGGCCATCTTGATGGACGGAAACACCGGATACTCGCCGAAGCGCGACTTGTAGGCCTCGGCAAACTTCACGGTCTCGGGATTGGCCTTGGCGTCCGGCGACATCCACCAGCCGTCACCCAGAACCCCGACGATCACGCCATCCGGCAACGGCACGCGCTGCAGGACGGTCTCGCCGAGCGCGAGGACCACCTGACTGGATGTGAACAGCCCACGCGGCGTCGCCTGGCGAACGAAGTTTTCGAGGTCGGCGCCCCAGAGATTGGAGAAGACGACGTCCGGGCGCGCGGTGGTGAGGCGCGAAATCTCGGTCTGGTAGTTCGGCGAGCCAAGCTTCGGATAGAGTTCGGCGACGATCTCGATGTCCGGCTTGAGCGCCTTGAGCGCCGCGGTGAAGATCTTGGCCGCGTCATGGCCGAACGCATAGTCCGGATTGATGATCGCCACCGTCTTCACGTCCGGCTTGCGATCCAGGAGGTAGATCGCATAGGCGATGAATTCGGGCACGGTGTTGCCGTTGGGACGGAACACGTACTTGCTCTTGCTGTCCATGAGCAGCTGGTGGGTGTCGCAGTTCCAACCGACGGTCGGAACCTCCAGCTGCTCGGCGATCGGCGCCAGCGCGAGACAGGTCGCGCTCGACAAGGCAGCGACCATCACCTGGTTCTTTGCATCTCCGGCCAGCCGCCGATATTCCGCGATCACGCCTTGCGCACCCTGCGCCTCGTCGACGAAGGTCGCGGTGACCGGAACGCCTCCGATCCCGCCCTTGGCATTGATCTCGTCAATCATGAGATCGGCGGCGTTCTTGCCGGGCATGCCATAGGCTGCGGCGGGACCGGACGTGAACGTGAAGATACCAAGTCCAACCGAGTTCGGCTTGTCCTGCGCAGCGACCGGAGTTGTCGCCACGACGCAAATCGCAAGAGCGCCCGTAAGGCCATCGACCACCACGCGGAGATTGCCGCGCGGCAATTCCCGATTAAATCGGAAGCGCGGTTGAAGCGAGGACAGGCAACGCGCGAATGCGAGCGAGATATTTTTGAACGCCATATTTTCCCCCTTGGAGCGGTCGAACGATGTTTGTCGGTGCTAGCGGACCGGCCTCAGACCGGATCGAAATAATGCATTTCGAGAAGCAGGCAGCCGTTGACGGACTTGAACGGACCGTGCGGTGCGTGCGGCGGCCGGCAGGCATAGGTGTTGGGCGGGAAGCTCTTGCCGCCCTCGCCCTTCTCGTCATTGCCGACGATCAGGTCGCCGGAGACGAGATAGACCTCTTCCCAATACTCGTGTGAAAACGGTGCGGTCGTGTAGACGCCCGGAGCAAAGCGCAGCAGCCGGGTTCGCGTCCCGCGCCGGTTCTCCTCGTCGAGCGCCCCCGCGAGGATCTTCTGCTGGATGCCGGCAGGATAGCCCGCGGGCGTTTCCCAGCCGCTGGTCATGTCGAGCGTGTAGAACTCGTCGTGCTTCTTGTTGACGGGCATGTGTCGTCTCCGTTGGGTTCAGGCGGCTTTGCTGGCGATCGAGATGCCGTTGAGGTCGTAGGAATCGAGCATCGTCTGGACCAGACGATCGGCGCCGGACCAGTCGTAGGTGCGATAGGAGTGTCCCTTGGTGACGAAGGTCGCGCCGGCGTAGAACATCTCGTATTGCTGATGGCGGGACCCGAACTCGGATCCGACCGCATCCCAGGCGAGCTTGTAGAACTTCACCCGGTCGTGCGAATTGGCCTTCGGCGACTGCTGGGTCTTGCCGATCAAGGCCGCAATCTCGGGGTTATCGAAGTCGGCGACCGACGACGGCAGCATGATCATGCCGCCGCCGGCGAGTTCGCGCAGCGTATTGATGATGTGCGCGTAGAGCTGCTGCGTCAGCACTTGTGCGGAATAGAGCGTGTGCCGGTCCGGGATGAAATAGGGACCGACCTGCGCGCCCTTCGCCTCCATTGCCGCCACCAGGGCGTCGACCATGCCGGTCTCGGCGGCAAGCTGACCGAGCATCTCGCGCACCTGCGGGAACTGGGTGACGCCGTTCATTTCGGCGGTCCGATGCGCGAGGCCGGCCAGAAACTTGAGCTTCACGCTCAGCCGCACCATCGCCTGGTAGTTCTGATAGACGTGGCAGGGCGTGGCGTGAAACTGCTTCTGGCACATTTCGACGTTGCCCTCGATGAAGACGCGATCCCAGGGAACCTTCACGTCGTCGAAGTAGAGGACCGAGTCGTTCTCGTCGAAGCGGCTGGACAATGGATTGTCGAACACCGCGCCGGCTGCATCCTCGTAGGACTTGCGCGACAGCATCTTGAGACCCTTCGTGTTCATCGGGATCGCAAAGGACATCGCGTAGCGCTCTTCGCCTGGACGCATCGGCTGGATGGTCGTCACGAAAACCTCGTCGGCGACCACGCCTCCGGTGGCGAGCATCTTGGCGCCGCGGATCGTGATCCCGTCTGCGTCGCGATCGACGACGCCGGCGGTGAGGAACGGATCCGCCTGCTCGGCGGCCCCTTCGAACGATCGGCCTGCGGATTGATGATGACGTAGGTCAGGTAGAGATCCTTGTCGCGCGCGTAGCGGTAGTAGCTCTCGAGCGCGCCCGCTCGGGCCGGATCGTACGCCTTGAAAACGTCGAGCCCCATGTAGAGACCCGAGATGCACGACGCGACATGATCCGGGGCCCGGCCCATAAAGCCGGCATGCAGCGCAGCCCATGCTTCCAGTGCCTTCCGCCGCTGGACGAGATCGGCATAGGACGTCGGAAGCTGCCAGATCCGGTTGGCACGTCCGGCATCGGTCTCGAATGTCATGAGATCGACATTCTCCCTAGCGCTCGCAAAGTCGAACAGCCCCGCCATCGAGCTGGCGAGATTTCGATAGGCATGATGAGCGGTCACGTCGCCGACCGCAGCCCCGTTGATGTAGATGGTCCGTCCGTCCTTCAGGCCAGACAGATATTCATTTGCGCTACGCATCGCGGTTCTCCGGTTCGAAGCTAGTAATGAATGGGAAGCGGCCAGGTCGGCTCGCGCTCGGTTTCGTCGACGAGGTCACGATAGCGGCCCCGGAAGAAGATCAACGGCGCGGCCGGCTCGCTGCGCGCGGAGTGACGCACGACGCGGACCACGAAGATCACGTGATCGCCGCCGTCGTAGCTTGCGAACGGCGCGCATTCGAAATGAGCCAGGGCACCCGATATCAGCGGGGCCTCGGCATGACCGACCGACGTCTTGACCTGATCCCACTTGTTGGAAAGAGCGCGCGCGAACTGATTGGAAATCTGTTCCTGATCGCGGGCGAGGATGTTGACGGCGAAGCCCTTGGCATCGAGCATCGCGGGCAGGCTCTTTGCCTTGCGGTCGACGCTGAACAGGACCAGCGGCGGATCGAGGGAGACGGAGTTGAACGAGCTCATGGTCATGCCGATGAGCTCTTCGCCCTGGCCGCGCGCGGTGACCACCGCAACGCCCGTTGCGAACTCCCCCAACACTCGCCTGAATGCACGGTCCTCCATGGGACGCCTGCCTCGCTGCTTCGACCCCGATTTATAATTTTCAGATAGCTTTCTGACAAAGCTATTTGGAAATGTCAAGCCCTCTTGATGGGCGCGCGCATGCGTGCTTCTTAGGCAAATTCGCAAGCCTATGATTTCGCGGGGAGAACGACCGTGACCGAAGCGCTTCTGACGGCGTCGAAGCCCGAATTGCTCGACAAGGAAGGGGACCGAACGCTTCGCGGCGTCCTCTACGACTATTTCGCCTTCGGACGCAGCCTTGAAGCCTGCCGTGAGATATTCGCGAACTTCGTCGACCTGTCGACCACTCAGTATCTGATCCTGATCGCAATCAAGAATTCGACGGCGGAAGAACCGATGGGAGTCAATCAGGTCGCCGAACGGCTGTATCTGAGCGGCGCCTTTGTCACCAACGAGATCAACAAGCTGGTCTCCGACGGCCTCCTCGAGAAGAGCCCGCATCCGGACGACCGGCGGCGCGTGCAACTCACGCTCACCCAGCACGGCCTCGGTTTATTGACCCGTCTTGCCGCCCTGCAACGTCCCGTCAACGATGCGTTGTTCGGGATGCTGACGCGCGATGAGTTCAAGGTGCTGTCTCAGCTGTTGTCCCGGCTCGCGTCGAACGCCGACAGCGCGGTGAAACTCGCCGAACATGTCAAAGCGACGCTCAAGTCACAGGAAAAAAAGGGCTCCGCAGCGAATTTGCCCGTCCCACGCAGGAAGCGACGCGCGACGCTTCACAACACTCGGTGACGCCGTTTGGGCGGTTACCATTTGCTGCATCCTCGTGCCTCTCTGAGCCACAGTATCAGAAACCTGGTCGAGACGGTCATTGTGATCCGGCCACCTAGGTTGAGTAACCGTTGAGTTCGCGGGCCGGCTAACGCCGCGCTCGGGAAGGGCCTACCTTCGCATTTCGCTGCTCTTCCTATCTGACGAGACGAGATTTCAGATTCCGCCCCATCATAGGTTCGTCATCCTTTCCAGACGCTCCGCCAGTTCAGCCGTCTCGAACGCCTTCACCCATGTATCAATCAGCTTACTGATCTCGCCGGCATCTGATGGTGTAAGTTCGCGTGTTGCGGCTGCGGCCAGCACGGCGGACGAAACTTTCGCCGCATCCGCCACCGATCCTTCGACCCAGGCCATGTTGAACGCACCAATTTCGAAGGGTGCCAACCGATTTCCCAGCCACATCGCTGCTTCTCCAAGGCTGCAAGCTTCCCGTCGATCGAACGGTATGAATGTGAGACACACCTGTTCCTCGGCGCGCTTCATGCTCGACCTCCTTCAGCGGCGTCGCCAACCGGCCCGTCGAGCCGCCCGACCTCGCTGAGGCGTGCCGGATGGTCTCTATCGGGCAGCTATGCTGGAGGGCCAAGGACGTGACGATTGCCGCGTCCTGAGCGTTGGTCTCAGCGGCCGTGCCGACCTTCGTCCCATTGATGAAGACCTTGGCGATCCGACCATCCTCAAACCGACCGATGCCGCCGGTATAGGATTGGCCATCGCATTCGAACCGGAAGAGCCATTGGCCCGATGGTCCTTCAGGCCGATCCCGAGGCCTGTCAATCGCGAGCCCCCGATATCTCCATGGGCGCCCATGATGCGTCTGGCAACTCCAGCACGTACCGGAAACCGGGGTCGAAACCGTCTCGGTTGGACTTGGTTCGGTTCGAGCGTCACGGAAGGCCTTGCTCTTGCTGAGCCGCTTGTCGTGTTCCAGCAGCGATGCCGCCCTCGCAGGACGCTCGACCTCCAGAACCTCCACCGACCACCGGGCAGGATGTTCCGGAGGTCCTCCTTGCCGCCGCCCGACTGACCCTTCTTAGTCCCCCTGCTTTCCGAGGCGGACAGCGCCTCGTCGATCGATTCGCTGACATGGTCGCCCTCGCACATGACGTTCGATGACATCACGTCCTCCTGACTAAGCGCTGCTCGAGCCGGAAGGCCAGCCCTTGCACTTTCGGCCGAGATTGTTCTTGGCCTGCAGCAGGAACTGTCGCTCGTCATCTTCGGGATCCTCGATCACAGCAAACGCAGCGCTAGCCGCAGCCACGAACGTGATCGAGCCAGCAACCGGTTCAAAGCGCTCCGATTGTCGCCTCCGCCCCCTTTGTTGAGGTGCGTCACGGCGACCACGGCGATGCGCAACCGGTTGGCCATATCGGCCAGCGGCTCCAGGACTTCGCGGGTCTCCACGTTTCCGTTTCCGTTGCCGTCACTGCCACTCGTGTACGCCGAGGTGGGGTCAACGACGATGAGCCTGACCGTGCCGATTCTCTTGGCCATTTCCTCCAACAGATCGACATTACATAGGGGGCGGCTTTTGTAGGACCAACCATGGGGAACGCGACGTCGGCTTGGAGGAGGAGCTCGAAGGCTGGCTGAGACCATTCCTCGATCGCTTGGGTTATGGGCCCGGCGACGGGTGTGTCCGCGTTACATTGCAGGGCTGATCGCCCTGCTGCGCCGATCTACTTATTGTTCATCAATAGCGACCAAAAACCGCAATTATCAGACGTTGTCGAGCGTCGAACCGTCGACAGGCCTGAGGCGATCGTCGATGTAGCGTCGAAGCGCCGCGGCCGCGTTCAACATGTGCGCACGCATCCTGCGCGAAGCCGTATCGCCATCGCCTTCGGCGATCGCCTGCATGATAGCATCATGTTCGTCGCGAGATTTGCGAATGCGATCACCCTGCCGCAACTGCGTGCGGCGAAAGGCGCTGAGCCGCGAGCGGACATCCTGCGCCTGCTCCGCCATGAACGTGTTGTGCGTCGCGCGGTAGATGCCTTCGTGGAACTGACGGTTGAACGCATCATAGGCATCGACGTCGTTCGCCTCGACCATCGCCAGCGAACTTTCGTGCAGCTCGATCAGATCGCTGCGCTCGAGCGGGGTCATGCGATAGGTCGCAAGCCTGACGCACATCGCCTCGACCTCGGCGCTGGTCTCGAACATGTCCATGATGCGCTCGGGCGTCATCCGCGCCACGACGAGGCCGCGGCGGCCACGCACCTCCACGAGGCCGCTGACCACGAGCTGACGCAGCGCCTCCCGCACCGGCGTGCGGGACGCGCCAAAACGATCGGCGAGCTGCTGTTCTTCCAGGGCCGAACCGGCAACCAGCGCACCCGACGCGATCTCGTCGGTCAATGCGTTCCGGATCCGGTCGGAGAGCAATCCGCCGTCGTCTTCCGTGTCGGTCGCGACCTTGAGCAAACCCGCCATTTAGCCTCCTGTGATCGCACGCACTGCGAAGTAAAGGATGGACGGTGCGACCAGGCATCCCAATCCCGTATGGAATGTCGCAGTCAACGCCCCGTAAGGCACCAGACGCCGATCGGTCGCGGCAAGCCCTCCGGAAACGCCGCTGACCGTCCCCATCAATCCGCCGAACACCATCGCGCTGCGCGGATTGTCGAGGCCGATCATCCTGGCGACGAACGGCGTACCGATCATCACGATCACCGCCTTGAACACACCGGTCGCAATCGAGAGGGCAATGACCGGTGAGGATGCACCGATTGCCGCCCCGGTGACCGGTCCCACAATGTAGGTGACCGCGCCGGCACCGATCGTCGTCAATGATTCGGCATCAGTGTAGCCAAACGCCGCGGCAACGAGAACGCCGAGAATGAACGGGACCACGGTTCCCAGCCCGAGCGCGACCGCACCGATCAGCCCGGCCTTGCGCGCATGCACGACGTCGACCTCGAAGGCGGTGGCGACGATGGCAAAGTCGCGCAGCATCGCGCCGCCCATCAGACCGATCCCGGCCAGCGCCGGCAGGTCGGCGACGCCTTTCTCACCGCCGGTGAAGAGGCCGCCGAGAAAGGCCAGCGCGAGACCCAGCATGATTGCGATCGCCGAGCCGTGAATGCGTCCGAAGGTGAAGTATTTCGAGATCGCTCCGGAGATCCACATCAGGATTCCGACCGCGGCGAACGCGGTGATCAGCGAATTCGCGACGAGCACGTGAGACAGCATGGTCATGCGACCCTCCCCGACTTGAACTGAGGCACAGGCGCGGCAAGCGTCTCGGCCTCGCGTGCCTCGATCTCGTCCATCGTCTCGACCCGGCCGCTGAGCCGGCCGATCAGGGCCACCATTGCGAAACACACCGCGACGGCACCGGCGCCGGCGATGATGACGATCGGACCGCCTTTCGCCGCGGCGACGACGTTCTGCTGCGCGGCCATGGCGACCACGATCGGGATGTAGAAGCTGCCCCAGAACTCGACACCGGTCTTGAGCCCGTGACTGAGCAGCTTGCGGCGCACCAGCCAGAGCCGGGCCGCGATCAGAAAAATCATCGCAATGCCGACGCCGCCGACATTGGCCTTCACGCCGAGGCCAACGCCGAGCAGGTCTCCCAGGAAGCCGCCCAGCAGGGTGCAGATCGCGAGCAGCGCGACACCGGAAATGGTCACGGGCGCCTCCCCGCGGTGAACGGGACGCCGGCAGCAGGACTTGGACACTTCGTATGCATTCGCATCGTGAATTTCCTCCTGTGTATGCGAATATCGGTCGCTTATGACGTTTCGTATACACTAATTGACAATACGACGCAATACGCATACATTGATCGGAACAGAAGCCCACCTCGCATGCCAAGGAGCCCGAAATGACTGAGTGGGGTATGCAAAAGGCCGCGCTGGGCGTGCGCCTGATGGCCGGTCGACGGCACGCCAACGGAAAAGTCGTCCCCATCCCGAGCCTGCCCGCCTTCCTGAAGGCGGTGATCCGGTCAGGTGACCGGGTGTGCCTCGAGGGCGACAACCAGAAGCAGGCCGACATCCTCGCCTCGGCGCTCGCGGACCTCGACCCTGCCGAGATCAGCGATCTCCACATGGTGCAGTCGGGCGTCGTGCTGCCGTCCCACCTCGACATCTTCGAGAAGGGCATCGCGCGCCGGCTCGACTTCTCCTATTCGGGCCCGCAATCGGCGCGCATCGCGCGGATGCTGTTCGGCGGCAAGATCGAGCTCGGCGCCGTCCATACCTATCTCGAGCTGTTTGCGCGCTACTTCATCGATCTCACGCCGAACGTCGCGCTGATTGCGGCGGTCAGCGCCGACAAGGACGGCAACCTCTATACCGGGCCCAACACCGAAGACACGCCGACGGTCGTCGAGGCGACGAGCTACAAGAATGGCCTGGTCGTCGCCCAGGTCACCGAGATCGTCGACAAAGTGCCGCGCGTCGATATCCCCGGCGACCTCGTGCATTTCGTGGTGGAAGCAGGACGGCCGTTCTATGTGGAGCCGCTCTTCACACGCGATCCCGCAGCGATCACCGAAACCCAGATCCTGACAGCAATGCTCGCCATCAAGGGCATCTACGCGCCCTATGGCGTGCGCCGGCTCAATCATGGCATCGGCTTCAACACCGCCGCGATCGAGCTCTTGCTGCCGACCTATGGCGAGAAGCTCGGCCTCAAGGGCAAGGTCTGCACCCACCTCGCGCTCAATCCGCACCCGACGCTGATTCCGGCGATCGAAGCTGGATGGGTCGAACAGATCCACAGCTTCGGATCGGAAGTCGGCATGGAGGATTACGTCGCCGCACGCCCGGATGTGTTCTTCACCGGGCCCGACGGCTCGCTGCGCTCCAATCGCGCCTTCTGCCAGACCGCAGGCCTCTATGCCTGTGACATGTTCATCGGATCGACCCTGCAAATCGACCTCGCAGGCCACAGCTCGACGGTGACGACCAGCCGCATCGCCGGCTTCGGCGGCGCGCCCAACATGGGCTCCGACCCGCGCGGCCGCCGCCACCCGAGCGAACCCTGGCTCAAGGCCGGCGCCGAGGCGGCGCCCGAGTCCGACGCCGCGCTGCGCCGCGGCCGCAAGCTCGTGGTGCAGATCGGCGAGACCTTTGGCGAGCGCAACGCGCCGCTGTTCGTCGAGCGGCTCGATGCGCTCGAGCTGGCAAGCGCGCTCAAGCTCGATCTCGCGCCTGTCATGGTCTACTCCGACGACGTCACCCACATCGTCACCGAGGAAGGCATCGCCAACCTCCTGATGTGCCGGGACAAGGACGAGCGCGAGCAGGCGATCCGCGGTGTTGCCGGCTACACCGACATCGGCCGCGCCCGCGATCCGAAACTGGTCGAGAAGCTGCGCGCGCGTGGCGTGATCAGGCGCCCCGAAGATCTCGGCATCGATCCGCTCGACGCCGATCGCCGGCTGCTCGCCGCCCGCTCGATCAAGGATCTCATGCTGGCTTCCGGCGGCCTCTATCGTCCGCCCAGCCGCTTCCGCAACTGGTGAGGAGTTTCGCATGGAAACGCTCAGCTTCCGACTATCTGCCCCGACGCGCGCCGGCGGCACCCGCATGCAGGCCATCGTCGGCGTCGTCGCCTCCGGCAATCTCGAGATCCTGCTGGAACGCGCAGCGTCGGCCGACATCTGCATGATCGACATAACAACTGCGGCCCATGGCTTCGGCGCGGTCTGGGAGGCCGTGGTTCGCGACTTCGTCGACCGCCGCCCAGCCGGCGGCCTGCGCATTTCCATCAATGACGGCGGCGCCCGGCCGGACACGGTCGCGTTGCGCCTCGCCCAGGGCGTCCGCAAGATCGAGGAGCCGGAACGATGACCGCAGCCACCGCCAACACGGATTCGCTGAGCTGGTACGAGGCGAGCGCCCGGCAGCGCATTGATGCGCTGGTCGATCACGGCAGCTTTGTCGAATTCATCGGTCCCGAGCAGCGCGAGATGAGCCCGCATTTGGCGATCTTCGACCTGCCGGAGCAGTTCGATGACGGCATCGTCATCGGGCGCGGCCGGCTGGACGGCACGCGCGTGCTCGTTGCCGCGCAGGAGGGACGCTTCATGGGCGGCGCCTTCGGTGAGGTCCACGGCGCCAAGCTCACCGGGCTGCTGCGTGCGGCTCGCAAGCTCGGCCAGGACGTGCTGATCCTGTTCGACACCGGCGGCGTGCGGCTCCAAGAGGCCAATGCCGGTGAGCTCGCGATCGCGGAGATCATGCGCGCAATCATCGAAGCGCGGCGCGCTCGCATCAACGTCGTCGGTGTGATCGGCGGCCGCGCCGGATGCTATGGCGGTGGCAGCCTGATCGCCGGCACCTGCTCGCGGCTGATCGTGTCGGAACAGGGGCGGATCAGCGTCAGCGGCCCTGAGGTGATCGAGACCAATAGAGGCATCGAGGAATTCGACTCGCGCGACCGCGCGCTCGTCTGGCGTACCATGGGCGGCAAACACCGTTACCTGATCGGCGGCGCCGACACGTTCGTTGACGACGAGGCGCTGGCGTTTCGCCAAGCTGCGATCGATGGGCTCAAGATCAAGCACCGTTGCGACCTTGCGGTTCTCGAGGCCGAGCAGAAGCGCCTGGAGCGACGGCTGCAACGTTTCGGCGAGGCCAACGACGCCGTCGAGATCTGGGAGACCCTTGGCATCGACAAGCTGATCGAAATCCCCGCGCTTTCGACCGAGGCATTTCTGCACGCCGCCGGCAAGAGGGAGAACGCCGATGACGCTCGATGAGATCCTGACCGGCCTGTTCCCGAACGGCCGCGATATCGACGTCGTGGGCGCGACGATTGCTGGAAAGGCGAGCTTGACCGACGGCGGGCCAATCCACGTGCTCGGCATCACGCAGGGACAGCCCCTCGGCGTCGACGAAGCGATTGCGCTCGCAGAGCACGTGATCGAGATCGTTAGAACAGACGATCGGGCTCCGATCCTATTTCTGGTGGACTCCGCCAGCCAGCGCATGAGCCGGCGCGACGAATTGCTTGGCCTTAGCGAGTACCTGTCGCATCTCGCCAAGGCTTTATTGCTTGCGGAAGCGAAAGGACACCACACCGTCGGCCTGCTCTATGGCGGCAGCGCCGCCGGCGCATTCATCGCGACGGCGCTTGCGACCGGCACGCTGGTGGCGTTTCCCGGCGCCCATCCGGCCGTGATGGATCTGCCGTCGATGGCGCGGGTCACCAAGCTTCCGATCGACGTCTTGAAGGCGAAGGCGGAAGCCACGCCGGTGTTCGCGCCTGGACTCGAAAACATGGTGCGGACCGGCGGCATTCACGACGTCTGGGACGACAATGCGCCTTTGGGACCGCAGCTTGCGGCCGTGCTGCAGCGGCCGCAGGGGCAGGATGATCGCGCCCGGCTCGGCGCCGAGCGTGGCGGACGGCGGAAAGCCGCCGAGATCGCCGATCGAGTCGTCGCGCTCGCTGCAGCCTCGCAGGAAGCGCAACATGGCTGAATCTCTCGCGCGCCATACCATGGTGAAGGTCTCCGCGGCCGGTTGGGCGGCCGTGATGACCCGCTATCCCGAACTCGCCGCCGAGCCGATCATCGAAGAGTGGACGCGCGCCGGCCGCCCTCTCATCGTTCGCCGGCCAGCCTGCAGCGATGCCGCCGGCATGATTCCGCTCGGCCTGCCGCTGCCGCCCAGCCATGGCAAACGGCGCATCGCGGTCGCGCTCGCGGCGAACGACATCATCGCATCGGCACCGCCGCCATCGCTCGCCGACGTGGCCGCAGCGGCACCTGCGGCCTGGCGCGCTACGATCGACCTGCTGCTCCAACTTCTGCCGGAAACCCGCGCCTTCGGCAGCCTGGCCTGGCAGCACCTCACGGGCCTTCCCTATCTCGCCGATCGTTCAGACCTCGATCTGCTCTGGCCGCTGTCGTCGGCGAGACAGGCGAGCACCCTGCCGTCCGACATCGCGCGGATCGCGCAGCACGCGCCGATGCGGCTCGATGGCGAGATCGTTGGTCACGCCGGAGGGGTGCAATGGCGCGAGCTAACTCGCGCTGACGAGGACGAGGTCCTCGTCAAGGGCCCGGCCGGAGTCCACAGCAGCACGCGCGCAGCCTTCCTCTCTGGTGGCATGTCATGAACGTCGCGCTGAGATGGCAACCGCAGCCGCAGCGCGCGCTCCATGGGGAGCGGTTCGGTCATCTGGCTTCGCTTTGCCTGAAGCTCGAGGTCAACACCTATCCGAAGCCGGGGCTGGTCAGCCATGTCGACAATGGCTCGCACAGCGACATGGACGCCGAACTGTTGTGCCGCAGCGCCGACACGCTGGAGCCATTCTTTCGCGACCTGGCGTTAGCGGGCGCTGAGGGCGCCGGCATGAACCGGTTGCGCGCGATCGGGGTTGCTGCGGAGCGTGCCATGTTGGCTGCGACGTCCGGCGTCAACACGCATCGCGGCGCAATCTTCGGGCTGGGGCTGCTGTGCGCCGCGGCCGGGTTTCGTGGCGCCGTCGGCATCCAGAGGCCGCTCGGCAGCCTGGTGTCGCAGCGCTGGGGCGAGGCCATCCTCTCCGGCCCCGCATCGCTTCGCAGCCATGGCGCGGTAGCCTCGCGGCGCTATGGCGCCGGCGGCGCCAGGGCGGAAGCAGCCGGCGGCTTCCCGTCGGTCTATGATATCGCCCTCCCCGCCTTGCACGCGGCGCGGATGCTCGCTCCCCACGACGAGGAAGCGGTTCGCGTTCAGACCTGCATGACGCTCATCGCCGAAGTCGTCGACACCAACCTCTTGCACCGGGGCGGAGCTGACGGGTTGTGTTTCGCACAAACCAGCGCGTCGGCGTTCCTCGCCACAGGCGGCGTGGCATCTCCCGAATGGCGGGAACGGGCGACCGAGATCCATCACGCGTTCGTCGCGCGCAATCTGAGTCCCGGCGGCTCGGCCGACCTGCTTGCCATGGCCCTCTTCGTCGACAGGCTGGAGCGCTGAATGCTTGCACTGCTCTGCGGCGGACAAGGTACTCTCTCGGACAAGACCTTTGACCTGGTCGCGCAGGAGCCTGCCGCAACGCCGGTGTTCGCCGCCGCGACCGCCTGGCTCGGCGAGGATCCGCGGGAGTTCGTCCGGACCCGTAGTGCGGAAGAACTGTCCGAAAATCGTGTGAGCCAGATCCTCACCGTCACATCGACTATCGCGATCCATACCTGCGTTGCTGACCTCCTGGCCGATCAAACGGCGGTGACAGGTTACAGCGTTGGCGAGATGGCGGCCTGGAGCATTGCGGGCATATGGACCGCCGCCGAAGCGTTACGACTGACGGGCATTCGCGCCCGACAGATGGATCGCGTGGCAGGGCCGAACGGCCGCCTGGGCTATGTCCGCGGACTCAACCGGACCGCGCTCCAACCCTTGCTTGAAAAATACCGCTGCGAGATCGCGATCAGGAATCCCGATCTTCTCTTCGTGGTCGGAGGCGCAGAGCATGATGTCATCGGCCTCTGCCGTGACGCGACAACGCATGGCGCTGCGCGCTCCGGCCTTCTCGCTGTCAGGATCGCCTCGCACACCCCACTGCTCGATCAGGCCTGCGCGCCCCTGCAACAAGCGCTCGCAGATAGCAGACACTCCGCCATCGCAAGCCAACGGATCCTTCTCGCCGGAGGCGACGGCGAGCGCATCTTCTCTGTATCCAATGCAACGGCGAAGCTCGCCTGCCAGGTTGCGCGCCCTATCGATTGGGCCGCGACACTGGAGGCTCTTGCAGAGCTCGGTGTCGATCGCGTGCTGGACCTGGGTCCAGGACATGCGCTTGCCGAGATGATGCAAGGCTTGTTTCCGTCGATCCGCTGCTACGCTGCCGACGGATTTCACAGGATCGATGGCTTGCGAAGCTGGCTTCTCGCCGAATAAGCCGCTGGTCTAGTTGAGGTTCTGAGCAGGTACGCTGCGTCTTACGCTAGGATCGTCGAGATAGGCGGCGGTACCTGCCTCGAGATTCCGAGACAGTCGTACGGAGCGTAGAACGAGGTTTTGTTTGGACAAACAGGTCCTCCTAGGCCAAGCTCAATGTCAGATCACTAAAGAGCTCTTCAACGCTGAATTGCCGCGAAATGAGCTTCTGCTGGGTAGCGTATGCGATAACCATTTGCAAAGCGGGACGCATAGCCTCCACGCCAAACGGCATCCTGTCTCGCGGCAAAGAGAGTTCACTCGACCGCTTCAGCAACCGATAGGTCTCTCGCACCGATTCGGGCGCATCGTCGTGAAACTCGCGAGCGACGACCGCGACGTGATTGATCGGGACCACCGTGTGCTTCCTGAACCAGGCCTCACTTGCGGATTTCGGATCAGCAAACAGCGGCTGCAGTCGCGGATCGTCGGAGGTTTCGCCGAGCACGGCATCCACCTCCCCGTCCAGCAGCATCGAGATGATGGTTCGTCCGGCGGGTGCACGTGTCGCGCGATCGCGATATTCGGCAACATGCGGATCCTCGAGCGTCACCCAGTCGATGCGATCGAGATCGACGCCATGATCGTTGGCGAGCATGCCGCGCAGCCATACCGCGGTGGTCGTCGTCAGCGACCTGACCGCGACGCGCTTGCCGGTGAGATCGGCAGGGCCAAACCGGCCGCGCTCGGCGTTGTAGAGCGCGCGGGCGTGGGGAAACCTGCCGGTCATGGTGGCCGGCAGCAGCACCAGCGGCTTGTCGAAATCGCGCGCGATCAGATAGCTCACGATCGCCAGCTCCGAGAGATCGAACGCGAGCTCGCGGATCATCGGCTTGAAGCCGTCGATAACAGACGCAAGCTGGACGAAATCGAGCATGACCCGGTCCGAGGCCACCGCGCCGCGCTTGACGGCTTCGGTGCCGGGGTAGTCGCCCAACAGGGTTCGTAGCGGCCTCGTCATTGCTATCCGGAAACCGCCTCCAATTGCAGGCCGTTGGTGCGCGGGCCGAACAGGCCGATGGTCGCGACGACGATCGCCATCGATCCCGCGATCAGCACGAAGACGCCGGTCACGCCGAAATCGCGCAGGCAGAACGCGATCAAAAAGCCCGAGAACATCGCGCTGATGCGGCTGACCGAATAGACGGCGCCGATGGCGCGGCTGCGCATCCGGGTCGGAAACAGCTCGGCCTGATAGGTGCGGTAAGAGAATGTCAGGCAATTGCTCGCCAGCGCCATGGCGACCCCGAGGACGACGATGCGGGCAGCATCCTCCTGCTGGGAGAAGATCAATCCGAGCAGCGCCATCGCGGCGGCCGATGCCACCACGATCCATTTGCGTTCGATGCGGTCCGCGAACGACATCGACAGCAACGGGCCGATCGGATTGGCGATCGCGATCACGAAGGAATAGAGCAGGCTGTGGGTCACATTGATGCCCTTGGCGATCAGGAGCGTCGGAACCCAGCTTGCG
This sequence comes from Bradyrhizobium sp. INPA03-11B, assembly GCF_040446015.1. Taxonomy (NCBI): domain Bacteria; kingdom Pseudomonadati; phylum Pseudomonadota; class Alphaproteobacteria; order Hyphomicrobiales; family Nitrobacteraceae; genus Bradyrhizobium; species Bradyrhizobium sp. INPA03-11B. The sequence continues at coordinate 32,327 of NZ_JASGSR010000011.1, read as the reverse complement.
AACCCGTAATATCCGATCGACTGGAAGAAATTGAACACCAGCATCATGATGGTACGTCCGCGGTAGCGCGAGCGCCATAGCTCCGCAAAGCTCGCTTTCGCCTCCTGCGCCGCCGGAGGATGCGGCTTCGCATCAGGCAATGGCGCACCGATCCGCGCAACGATGTCGCGTTCGAGCCGAGACACGATCGCATCGGCCTCGGCGATCCGGCCGCGTTGCGCCAGCCAGCGCGGACTTTCCGGCAGGCCGAGCCGGATGAACCAGACCGCCACCGCCCCGAGGCAGCCGAGCCAGACGACCCAGCGCCATCCGTCGACACCGAGCGGCGCCGTCGGCACGAAGTACCAGGCCGCCAGCGCGACGGTCGGCACGGCCGTGAACTGGATCGCTTGCAGGAAGGCAAACGATCGCCCGCGCGCATCCGCCGGAACGAGCTCGGCCGTATAAGAATCGATCGTCACGATCTCGGCGCCGGCGCCGATTCCGGTGAGAAACCGGAAGAAGATGATCCACTCCGCACTGTGCTGGCACGCCAGCAACACCGCCGTTACCGTGTACCAGAGCAGCGCGCCGGTGAAGACGATCCGCCGCCCGAAACGATCGGCGAGTTGACCAAACACCAGCGTTCCGACGAACAGGCCGGCGAACATCGCCGCGACGAAGGCGCCAAGCCCGGCGAAGCCGAAGAAATTCACGGTCGATGTCGTGAAGATTCCGCTCCTGACCAGTCCCGGCCCGATATAGGCGGTGAAGAACACGTCATAGATCTCGAACCAGGCGCCAAGCGCGACCATCAGCACCAGCTTCCAGATCGGCCAACTCATCGGCAGCCGATCCAGCCGGGCGTTGATCACCGCCGCATCATCAGGCGCTGCCGTGCCGCTCGCGAGCGCTCCGGCCATCTGTTGCACCGGCCCATGCATGCGCGTTTCCTCCTGATCGTCTTGTGTTTGTTGTTGATCGCCGATCGGGAAGCGCCGGCGATCGGCCGCGATCACGTCCGTCCCGCGTCGGCGTAGACGCGGCGTCCAGCGATGTGCCAGGACGCCTTGAGGATCGCGCCGGTGTCGGATTGGGTGATGTAGACGGTCTTGCGGTCCGGTCCGCCGAACTTGGCGTTCGTGGTGGTCTTCCCCTTCGGCGACACGATCCGTGCGATCGGCTCGCCATCCGGATTGAGCACGAACACCGAGCCGAGGGATGCGTGCGGCACAAACAGATTGGCCTGCTCGTCGATGAAGATGCTGTCCGGCCCGCTGACGCCGTAGAACGATGCAAACCGCCCGACCTTTCCGGTGGTGCCATCGGGAAACAGCGGCAGCCGCCAGACCGAATTGTCGCGTGTCATGGCGACGAACAGCACGGTCTCGTTCGGATGCAGCACCAGGCCGTTCGGGCTTATGCCGGTCGACAGCAGCAGGTCGAGCTGTCCGTTGGTGCGCAGGCGGTAGACCCGGCCGGTCGGGTCCTGCAGGCCGGTCTGCCCCTGATCGGTGAAATAGATGTCGCCGTTCATGGCGAAGGTCAGATCGTTCAGCCCCTTGAAGCGCTCGCTGTCGCGGCGGCCGAGGAACGACTCGATCTTATTGGTCGCCGGATCGAAGGTCAGCAGCCCCTGCTTGTAGTCGGTGATGAAGAACTTGCCGCTGGGATGCAGCGCCATGCCGCCGGGCTCGCCGTCCCATTCCGCAAGCTGCGTCCATTCGCGATCGGCCGATATCCTGAACAGGCGCCCGAACGGGACGTCGACGACGTAGAGATTGCCCTGCCGATCGAGCGTCAGGCCCTCGATGAAGCTGTCGACCGGCGGCAGCCCGACCTTGTTGACGGTCGACCATTCCGACTTCACGCCGGTTCGCCGGAATTTGTCCGGCATCTCGGTGAAGATCTCGGCCCTGATCAGTTGGGGCGCCGGATAGAAGTTCAGGCCGGGTTGGCCGGCCGGCTCCTCCGCGCGCGCATCGGAAGCGAGCGATGTGCCGAGCATGACCGGCGCCGCGGCGCAGGCCAGCGCCTGCCCAAACAGTTTTCGTCTCGACAGCAATGAAGCCTCCCCTTGTATTTTCATTATTGGCTTGTTGCGCTATGAGCTCGCCGCAAGCACCCGATCGCCCTTCAGCCGGTCGATCTCGGCCCGATCGAAACCGGCTTCCGCCAGGATCTCGTCGGCATGTTCGCCGAGACGCGGCGGCTGACGGGTCAGCCCGGGCCGTTCGCGGCCGGCGCCGAATTCGACCGGCATCGCGGGAAGCCGCGTCATCTCCGTTGCGCCCTCGGGATTGCGGATCTCGACATCGATCAGCCCGCCATGGCTGAGCAGATGCGGATCGTCGAACAGATCTGTCGGCCGGCCCACCGGTGCCCATGAGACGGACGCGCGCTCGCAGCGCTCGGCGATCACAGCCTTCGACAGCGGCGCAAGCGCCTCCTGCACGGCTGGGATCAGCCAGCTGCGATGGCTCGCCCGCATCACGTTGGTGGCGAGATCCGGATTCTCGCAGAGCGCGGCAAGCTCGAACGCCTCGGTGAACCTGCTCCATTGCTGGTCGCTGGTGACACCAATGAAGATCTGATCGTCGCTGGTGTTGAAGACGTCGTAGATCGCCCAAGCATGACGGCGCTCCGGCATCGGCCTTGGCTGGTGGCCGCTCGCGACCGAGCCCGCCATATGCGTGACCATGAAGAAGGCCGCACTCTCGAACAGCGCACTGCTGATGCGCTGGCCTCGCCCCGTCGCGTCGCGCTCGCGCAGCGCCGCGAGCGCTGCGGTGACGCCGAAGATGGCGCCGCTGATGTCGTTGACCGATGCCCCCGCGCGCAGCGGCCGCCCCGCAGGACCGGTCATATAGGCCAGCCCGGCCTGAAACTGCACAACCTCGTCGAGCGCCGGCCGATGCTCGTAGGGACCTGCGAGAAAGCCCTTGAGCGCCAGGTAGATCAAACCTGGATTGAGCGCTTCCAGATCCGCGTACCCGCACCCCAGCCGTTCCATCGTGCCCGGTGCGTAATTCTCGATCAGGATATCGGCATCCTTCACCAGGCGATGCACGGTCGCCCGCCCGTCGGGATGTTTCAGGTTGATCGCAATGCTGCGCTTGTTGCGATTGAAGCCGGCGAAGAAACCTGCGCCGAAGCCCGGTAGGCGGCGCGTATGATCGCCGTCCGGCGCGGGCTCGACCTTGATCACGTCGGCGCCGAGATCGGCGAGAATCAAGCCGGCGCAGGGGCCCATGATGGTGTGGCTGAATTCGAGGACCTTCAGCCCCGTGAGCGGTTTAGTGGACACCTGACGCATTCCTTCGGAATGAATTGAGACTGCCAGCATGGAGCAACTCGCTCGGCAGTTGGTGCCCGACGATCTCTTCCGCCATGCGTCCGACCTCGATCAGCGCGTCGAGATCGACGCCGGTGCGGATCCCCATCTCCTCGCACAGCAGCACCAGTTCCTCGGTGCAGATGTTTCCGGCGGCGCCCTTGTGCGCGGCGAACGGACAACCGCCCAGCCCGCCGACGGTGGAATCGAAGCGCGTCACGCCCATGCGAAGTCCTGCCATCGCATTGGCGATCGCAAGGCCGCGGGTGTCATGCAGATGCAGCGTGATCTGCTGATACGGCCATTTGCCGCGGACCTCGCCGAGCAGCCGTTCGACCCGCTGCGGCGTCGCCCATCCCATGGTGTCCGACAACGAGATGCTGCCGATCGCGACGCCGCATTCATCGGCGATATCAAAACCGTCCTGAAGCGTCGCCAGCACCTGCGACGGCGCAATGTCGCCCTGGAAATTGCAGCCGAACGCCGCCATGACGCCGATCCGCCGGACGGGAATATTCTTCGACAGATGCAGGCGGGTCTGCTTGCGCATCGCTTCGAGATTTTCGACGTGGCTGCGATGCAAATTCTTGCGGGTGAAGGCATCGGACGCCGACAGCGAGATCGAGCCCAGAAGCGTCAGCTTGTCCGCGAACGCAAGCGCGCGATCGAGCCCCTTGTCGTTGAACCACAGTCCGACATAGTGGACGCCGCTCGCCGGCCGAAAGCCCGCGACGACGTCATCCGCATCGGACCATCCCGGGACCAGACGAGGATTGACGAAGGAGCACACCTGGATGTGACGAAGTCCGGTTTGCGCCAGCGCCTCGATCAGGCGAATCTTGTCGGCGGAGGCAATCGGTCCGGGCTCGATCTGGAATCCCTCGCGCGGCCCCTCCTCCTGGATCTCCACTTCGTTCGGCAGGTCTCCCATGCATCCATCCTCCATCGGCATGGCGGCGACGGGGTCGCCGGCCGTCCGCAATCGTCGGCGCCTCCCGGCAGAAAATGGCAGCGGAGGTGATATTTCGTCCAATATTTATTTGACGACCTCAGCTATTTATTTGTTAAATAGCAGAATGGACATCCGCCGGCTTCGCTATTTCATCGCGGTCGCTGAAGAACTGAATTTCAGCAGGGCTGCGCGCCGGCTCAACCTCAGCCAGCCACCGCTCAGCCTGCAGATCAAGGCCCTCGAACATGAAGTGGGTGCGCCGCTGTTTCTGCGGCAGCGCCGGGGCGTCGAACTGACCCAGGCCGGACAGGTCCTGCTGGCGCAGGCGCGCAAGGCGCTGGCACAACTCGACGACGCCATGGGAACGGCGCAGCGGGCCGCGCGCGGAGAAGCCGGTCTGCTGCGCGTCGGATACACCGGCTCGGCTCCAATCCATGCGTCGTTCTCAAAGATCCTTCGCCGCTTCTCGCGCGCATATCCAGAGATCCGTCTCGAACTGCTGCACGCCTCGACCAGCGAGCAGGCCGAGATGTTGACGGAGCGGCGGCTTGACCTCGGTTTCCTGCGACCGTCTCCGGTGTTTCCGCTCCCGAGGACGATGACGCTTCGCGAGCTGTGGCCCGATCCGCTGGAGCTGTTTGCGCCGAAGGATCATCCGCTGCTCCGCAAACGCGGAGCCATTGCGGTGCAGGCGTTGGCGCAACAGCCGTTTATTTTCTTCTCAAATGCCAGCCGGCGCGGCCTCAATGGCCACGTGGTTCATTTGTGCAGCAGCGCGGGATTCGTGCCGCATATGGCTCAGGAAGCCGAAGACGGCGGCGCCATCCTTGGCCTCGTCGCCGCAGGCTTCGGCGTCGCCGCGCTGCCGAAATGCTACGGTCAGATCGCAGTGCGCGACGTCGTCCAACGCCCGCTGGCCTCGCCCGCATCGACCAGCCACGTCTGCCTTGCATACAATCAGGACCGCACGTCCGATCAGCTGATGCGATTTGTCGGGCTGGCGTCGAGCACCGTATAGCCATCCAACTATCAGATGGACCGCATCTCGAGGCTGGGCTTGATTCACTCAACGGCCCGACACCGTATACCTGCGGCCCGCAGGTGATGATCGTGGCCGTGCCGCTATACATCGTTTCCGCCTAGGCACCGTAGACGCCCGTGTTACGGTCGTGGACGTACGCGCCGCGCATACCAAGTCAGCTCAAGAACGGTGACAGCTTCGATGCTATGGCGTCCCCCATCTCGACCGTCGAGATATACTTGCCGCCGATTGCTATATAGTGCGCGCATCGGAAACCGCGCGTTCGACCAAATCCGGTTCTTTCGGCAAGCCGAGCGAGAAGCGAAGCATCAGAGGCTCGACTCTTGACGGCAGGTTATCCGCTGCGCGAGGCGGGCTTCGCCCATCCGTCCCCGCAGCTGCCCTTATCTCACCAGCGAGCACCCGCCATCGGCCTGCGGGCGGAACGCCTGGTCGGCCGGGATGGTCGCGATCAGCTTGTAATAGTCGTAGGGGTACTTCGACTCTTCCGGCTTCTTCACCTCGAACAGATACATCGGGTGGATGACGCGGCCGTCCTGGCGGATGGTGACGTCGCCGAACAGTTTGTCCTTGCCCTTGAAGGTCTTCATCTGCGGCACCACGACCTTGGCATCGTCGCTGCCGGTGACGGCAACCGCGTTGAGATAGGCGAGCGTCGAGGCGTAGACGCCGGCCTGGTTGCCGCTCGGCATCTTGCCGTTCATGCCGGGACGCGCGGCAAAGCGCTTTGCAAAGGCGCGGGTGTCGTCGTCCGTGTCCCAGTAAAACGCCTCGAGCAGTTGCAGACCTTGCGCGACCTTCAGTCCCATGCCGTGGATATCGTTCACGAACAAGAGGAACGCGACCATGGTCTGGCCGCTCTGCTGGATGCCGAACTCGGCTGCCTGCTTCACCGCGTTGATGGTGTCGCCGCCGGCATTCGCGAGGCCAATCACTTTGGCCTTGGAGTTCTGCGCCTGCAGCAGGAAGGAGGCGAAGTCGGAGGTGCCGAGCGGATGCTTGCTGGAGCCGAGCACCTTGCCGCCGTGCTTCTCGATGTAATTGGTTGCCTCGGCCTCGATGCCCTTGCCCAGCGCATAATCGACCGTGACGAAATATCAGTCCTTGCCGCCGCGCTGCATCATTGCGGCCGCCGTGGTGTCGCCGGTCGCCCAGGCGTCGTTGACCCATTGAATGGCGTTCGGCGAGCGACGAGTCCTACTATGCACTCTTAAATGAAGGCCGCGGCCGAGAATATGACCGCTCATGCCGCCGGCGTGATAGCTGTGCCGACGACGTTGCTGCCCTCCTCCTGGAATGGCATGCTGCCCTTTACCCGTGCAGTGGGGGATCGATGAACAGGCTTCAGAAATTCGTTGAGGAAGGCGCTGTCGGCGAAGGGCCGGGTCGCACTGCTTACGTCCTCGATCGGGCAAAGTTGCCCAAGGCGAACACAGGTTTCGAATGGCGCGTCGTCAGCGACTTCCGACCTGGCGAAGCTATATTGGCCGATCAAGGCCTGAAAACCGTATTCCAGCGGGCACTTCAACACGGCTTCGCGGTAGTGTCGCGCGGATAGCGTGCTCACCGGTAACCGCGTGCTAGAACGAGCCGGATCGACACGACGGCCGGATTGTTGACCCGCTTGCCGTCTCGATCGGCCTTTTCTGGTTGATCGACGCGTCGTTCGTAGTGAGCGGCCAGCTGTAACAGGCGCTTCTTGATGGTCGGGTCAGCTTGTTCAGCAAGCGCCCGCACGGTCCGCGCCCTCTCTCGGAGGTCCACATGACTCAACAGATCGCGCGAACCGAGAAGCAACTTGGCGCTATCTTGCGCCGAGCTCGCAAGAAAGCCGGACTGACACAAGCTGATCTGGGAAAAAACATCCACCTGCGTCAGGCAACTGTGTCCCGGCTGGAAGGAGGGGCGCCCGCTATTCAGCTTCGTACCGTCATGGAAGCGCTGGCGGCGCTTGATCTCGAGCTGGTGGTCCGCCCGCGGAGCAAAGCCAGCGCAACCGATATTGAGGATATCTTTTGATGGGCCGCCCGAGAGCCAATGCGCCGTTAAACGTATTCGTAAACGGACGCCATGCAGGGGTGTTCAACCGCGAGACCAGTGGGGCCGTCGAATTCCGATACGATCGCAACTGGCTTGCCTGGGAGTCAACCTTCCCGATTTCGCTCTCATTGCCGCTTCGTGAGGACCGCTACATCGGCGCTCCCGTGATCAATGTGTTCGACAATCTTCTGCCGGACAGTGAGCCGATACGAAGACGTGTCGCCGAGCGTGTCGGCGCAGCCGGTACCGATGCCTACAGCATGCTCACGGCCCTCGGCCATGACTGCGTGGGCGCGCTCCAGCTTCTGCCGGAAGGCGTCGATCCAGGCCAAGCTGGAATGATCGATGGCAAACTCGTCAACGACGCCGAGGTCGCCTACATCATCCAGAACCTGGCCACAGCGCCGCTCGGCCTCGGTGAGGACGACGATTTTCGTATCTCACTCGCCGGCGCTCAGGAGAAGACGGCCTTGCTGCGCCGTGACGGCAAATGGTACAAGCCCGTTGGCACCGTGGCGACGACGCACATTCTGAAGCCGCAGATCGGACGTCTGCCTAACGGAGTCGATCTCTCAAACAGCGTCGAAAACGAGTACTTCTGCCTCAAGCTGATAGCGGCCCTCGGCATACCCGCGGCGAGCGCGGAAATCGCAAAATTCGGCGGGCGGCGCACGCTCGTCGTCGAGCGGTTTGATCGCCGTTGGACCAAAGACAGGCGCTTGCTGCGCCTGCCACAAGAGGATTGCTGCCAGGCCCTATCCGTACCACCAACACGAAAATATCAGTCCGACGGTGGTCCGGGCATGAGAGAAATTCTGGAATTGCTGAAAGGTAGCGATGCTCCAACGGAGGATCTGGCAACATTCATGCGCGCCGGCGTTGTGTTCTGGCTGATTGGCGCAACAGATGCACATGCCAAGAACTTCAGCGTATTTCTCAATCCAGGAGGTCGTTTCCGTCTCACACCGCTCTATGACGTACTCAGCGCGCAACCAAGCCTGGATACGAAGCAGATTCAGCCGTTCAAGCTCGCGATGTCTATTGGCAAGAGCCGCCACTACACGATCAATGAGATACTGCCGCGCCATTTCGTACAAACCGCTGAAATGTCCGGCGTCGGAACTCCCGTCGTCCGGGCCATCTTTGACGATCTCGCGAACAGATTCGAAGCAGCCTTTGCTGAGGTTCTGAAGGCGTTACCTGAGCGCTTTCCAAAACAGCTGACCGATTCGATCCGGATTGCTGCCCTTCACCGGATCGAACGCCTCAGCAAAGACATTTCGTAGCCAATCCAAGTGCGTATTCGATCTACCTTCGCGAAGCCAGAGCGCGTGGGTTCCTCGGTCGCCGGCGGCGCTCTCCCACAAGACCTCGACGTCCGAAAGAGCGCACCGCTTCGCCGTGATTGGCCGGCGATCTACCAGATACGAGCGCGCTGATCGCCGCCTGGTACGAACGCTACAAGCCGAACCGTTTCCGAAGCTATGGGAGCAACTGGACCAGCTCGTCACCGACGGCCGGCTGGTTTCCTCGACACTGGTCCTTCGGGAATGCAACAAACAACGTTCTGAGGAGCTTCACGGTTGGCTAAAGTCGCGTGAGACCATGTTCATTACGCCTGACGAAGTGGTGCAGCGGTGCAGCAGCAGGTCAACCACATCGTCAACACCTACACAGGCCTGGTATCGGCGGGCAAAAAGCCAACCCGTTCGTCATCGCGTTTGCCAAGGTGCAAGTCTAAACGATCGTTACCGAGGAGACCGGCATCGGCAGCATCGGCAAGGCTCCGGTGTCTGTAACGACATGGAGGTCAACTGCATCAACCTGATCCAGTTGATCGTCGCAGAGGACTGGGTGTTATGTGACCCTATGTTTACCGATCGATCCACGAGCAACAAACACCAGACTGACTGCACCCATAGGTACTCGCTGGGACCCCGAGCCACACTTCTTAATCAAGTTAATCAAGGCGCATAAAAACTCATCGCAGCGGCTATCATAAGAATAAGCCCGAAGAATGAGAAACCAACGGCATTGACGTCAAATTCAACGTGTCGACCCATAATGGTCCGATGAGCGAAAGGTAGATAGCCCTTCTCGTCGTAAAAGGCACCGCCAAAGCGCTTGACGCTGAACGCCGCAGAGAAGAATCCGATAATGATGCAGGCTAGGATAGCACAACTAACGGCGAGGCTTTCGCTGCTCGGCTTCCTCCAAATTATGTACATGTTCAACAGTCCAAGGCAGCCATAGCTGAGCACCTGCCAGACGACATGAAAGCGCGCGTGTCCTATCCACAGTGGATTTGTCGCATGGGTCTTGTTCAGATCCGCGATTAGCGGAGCTCCAGTGATCAGAAGATTGGCGAAAGTCAGCATGATCTGGGCTTGCATGAATGTAGACATATTGGGATCTCCATATCGAACGGTCGCGCAACTCATCACAGTAGAAGCGCCAATTTCGCGTCGGCTGCGGTCCAACTGGCGAGAGCGGATCGATAATCGGAGCACATCCTGACTCCGATCTCACAATTTCTTCAGCCGAGCTCTCCGATGAATCTCGTCACGCTTTCGGCAAAGCGCTCCGGTTGCGTGTTCTGAAGATCATGAGTACCCTCAGGCCAAAGCTCCGTTCGGGCCAGAGGCGCGTACTGAAGGAACTGATCCTTAGCATGGGGATGGATGACTTCGTCCTGCTCCGACAGTATCCACATGATAGGGCATTTCAGCGTCCGCACTCGCTCTTTCAGCTCCTCGTCATGCAAGTTGACGAGATGCTGGAACAGACGCAATCGATTGCGCATCTGTTCTCTGAAAAAATCAACGTCGGCCCAGGGCTTGCGCGGGTGAATTGAAGGAGCAGGACTCTTGTCGATCATCGGAAGGACATCGGCCAGACGAACGCTTCCGGTTCCTAGCGCGGCAAATGTGTGGAACATTTCGGGGGACCGCGCGGCGCTTGCGTCAAGGAAGTTCATCGGAGCCTCGAGCGTAAGCGACAGGGTCTCCTTATGTCTTTCCAACGCAAGCCACATGGCGGCGAAGCCGCCGATCGAGGTGCCTAGCACATGGTAGCTGTGTTCGCCCATCGCTTCCAGCGCTCGGCCCAACAATGATGCCAGCTCCTTATGGTCGATCGTACCCAACAAGTCGTCGTTTGGACCAAAGCCAGGCGGATTCAGCTCGATCACTTTGAAGCGTCTCGCCAGCAAATCCTTCGCCGTGGACATCTCAGCACCAGCCGAGCCGGGCACGCTGACAAGCGTGGGTCCCTCGCCTGCAACCGCATACAGGATGTTATATCTATCGACCGTTACATGATGCCGCGCAAAACCCGAACCTGGGATGTGGAAGTCGGACATAGCTCGGCTCCCGCTTAGGCCATGATCGAGTCGAGACTAGTTGACGCAACGATAGGCATAACCTGCTCCCAGAGCCGGTAATGGTGCGCGAGCTCGGAATAGTCGAAGGACGCCGGGTGATAGGCGCAGAGATTGCCGGCACCAGTGCGGCGACACTGATCGATGAGACGTTCCGCGACGGTCGTCGGCGAGCCGAAGATGAACTCATCGTTCATATCGACCATGCCCGTATCGAAGACGGAGAATCCTTTCTTGGTCTCTGTCTGCCCCATAAGCGCTGACGCGAATTGCGCATCCTTCACACCGGAAGCCGCTACACCCTCCGGTATGGCCCTGCCCAGCAACCTCGTTATCCGATCGGCGAGCGGGAGGAATGCTTCTTCCTGGTGACGCCGCGACGCTTGTAACGTCTTCTCGTGCAGCTCGGCTGCCTCCGTATCGGATTCGGCGATCAGAACGGAACGGCGGATGGCCATATCGTCGGGCGAGACCCGGCGGCCTTCAGCAGCCATCTGGTCCCGGTAGGCATCGAACACTTTGGTCATATTCGCCACGGACTGGTAGCCACAAGCGATCTTCATGTCGCGCCTGGCAGCGGCATTGGCCGCCCCCTCCGTGTAAATGGCCATCCACTCCCGCCGACGCGCCGGGCGCTTGCGGCGAGGCATTGAATAGAGCTCGTCGTATTGATAGAACTTACCTTGATGGCTGACGAGCTTGCTCTCTCGAGCAGCCGCCATGAAGTCTAGCATTTCCGTGAACCGCGGCCGGATCTCGTCCTGTGGGATGTTGACGAAAAGATATTCAGGAGCGATGCCGCTGGCGTAGCCGATCTCAAGCCGATCGCCGCAAAGATAGTCGAGCATCGCCAATTCCTCTGCAATCCGGAAGGGTTGGTGGAACGGCAGAACGTTACCCATTACGCCAAGGCGCAGCCTTTTCGTTCGCTGAGCCGCCGCCGCGATGACGAGATTTGGACACGGTATCAGAGCGGCCAAGAAGTGATGCTCGCTGAAGAAGACGCCTTCAAATCCGATGCGATCGAGCGTTTCGATGACCTTCATATTGCTCTCGAACGCCTGCTGAACGACGACTTCGTCCTCGTAACTGCTCGGGCGGGTCCCTTGGGCATTCCAGAATTCGAAACTCCAGATTTTGATCATTGGTAACTCCATCTTTGCGACACGAGAAACGGCGAACGTACCCACGTCGGATTTAATTCGTTGAGCGGTAGAACTCAGACTGGCTCACCGAGCGGAACACTGCTCTCGACTATCAAACGTCAGAAGAGCTTGGTTGCGACCCGCAACACCAAGCCGTTCGCCGCTACCGCGTTCTGCCCCGTGACCGCGAAGAGGCCTTTGAGGGTAACGTTCCACGGCCGATCAGCCGCCAGGAAGTCATAGGAAACGATCGGTCCCAAAAAGAGTCCGACGGCCCTGTTGCCGCCGTTCGGAGCCGTGACGCCCGCGACTAGATCGTCTTCGATCTGGAGATAGCTTGTTCCGGTGAGGCCGAATTGCCATTGGTTTACACGCTGCGTGATCGCAAAATCGGCGCTCACGACATTTCCGCTCTGATAGTCGGTGGCGTGATTCTTGGTATAGTTATTGAAGAATACCCGAGCGCTGAACTCGGTCGCATCTCCGAGTCCCGGGCCTAGAATGCTCGGAGCCGTGTAGGTGAGCGCGACATTAGGCGCAATGTCGTACATGTTGCCGCCCAGATTGACGAGTTGCGCTGAATTGTACGCCCCCGTCGGAAAGTTAATGCCCAACCCGAACATCACGTTCAGCCCATAGCGGATAAGGGGGTTGTTCGGAGACGCGGGCACCCCACTCGGAAAATATCGAGACCAGACAAACACGTCGGAATACAGGTCGCCGAGACCTTCAGAACAACTCTTCGGTCCCGGCTGGAAGCCGAAACAGGTTCTGCCTGCACTTGCAAAGATCGACGACCCGATTGACCCGCCCAAGACCTGCGCCGAATAGACAACTACAAGTCCAGTCCCAAGCGCTCCGGAACGTCCTTGAGCGTCGAAATCCTGGTTCGCCCCCCAGAATGTCGGGAAATCCAGTCCCATTCCCACGCCGACGCCATAAACACCAGGGGGCGGCAACTCGGCTTGCCTGATGTCGGTCCCGCCGATCGGTCCCGCGGGCCTTATGCTTTCGTCACCCCAAGCCAAGGCAGAGAAAAGCGATAGTGAAGTCGTTACTGCTAAAGCGAGCGTCGTCCCTCGTTTCATCGTGTCCTCCCTCATTGTTTGGGCCCGCCTAAAGGGGGCCTCCCGGCATCGCGTCCCAAATCAGCGGTCTCTTATAGGCGCCGCCATGTGACTTTTGATATATCACCGATGAACGACTGTAAAGCGGTTACTAACCTATTTTTCGCCACAGATCGGATTGAAATATCACCAACCAAATGTCGAACGAGAGTCACATCCTACGTAGGAGGAAAGGCGCTGCAATTGAGCGGTATGTCGACTTGACCGGCTAAACGCGCAAACGTGGAAGAGAGAGATACTCGGGGGATGTGAGCAGGCTCATAGCGATACTACTGAAATCGGAACGGCCAGCTTGCGCAGGGCTGATCCGCGCGATCGATAACGATCGATAATATCTGATGGCGGATATCCACAATTGTTCCGCGAGCTTAAGGATTTTAGCTGCTGATTGCCGTCTACATTTTTGTCAGCAAGGTGTTTCTGCATCAGTCGGCTTGGGTAAACCTTCACGCAAAGCGACTATGTTGCAAAATCTTGATGCCTAAGGCTTTTCAACCCCGTTTCGGCGCGCGAGAATGTTCGGCGCTGCGCAGATGGGGTTGAGCACGAAGTGGCGCGATCCAGCGAGGGACACACCGGTCTATGGTCAAGATATCTAAGCGGCCGAATCCATCGAGCAGAAAACTGATCTTGCTGGAAATTATGCGTGTTTCCTCGCCTTAAGTTCTTACATATATAGTGCGAGTTACTACAGACATATCTTGCGCCCGGCAAAGACGGGTGTGCGAAGGCGGCACTGAACTTCAGTTACCACCAGCGTATGGTGACAAAGGAAGCGAGCTTGATGAAATCCGAGGGCTTTCCACGTTTTTCCTGTTGTAGGCCGACCAGTGAATCCGGGCCAGGGCGAGTTTAGCATGAAAGTTCGCACTGCAAGTGGGAGCCGAGCTAAGCCGATCGCGCGAACGAATACTCACGGTTCATCGGTCACCAAATCCCCGATTGGCAGACCGAAGGCTCGGCTGGGGAGCGGCGAGCGAGAGATCGCACCTCCCGTGCAGAGGCAATCTCTTGCTGACAAAGCATACGCAGAGCTCCGGAGAAGGATCGTCACCCTAGAATTGGCGCCAGGGACCTGGTTCAAGGAAAGAGAGATCGCCGTCGAGACAGGCTTCGGCGCGATGCCGCTTCGCGAGGCTCTCGATCGGTTGGAGCAGGACGGTCTAGTTCAAGTAGTGTCTCGTCGCGGCACACTGGTCACTCCGATGACCGTCAAATACATTCGTGACTTCTTCGATGTGTGGCGACCACTTGTCATTTCGCTGTGCCGTATGGCATGCACGCGAGCTACGGAGGATCAGATCCACGAGATCACGCGCGACATAGAAGAGCTTGAACGCACACTGAACCGGTCGGAGCGAGACCCCAAAGTGCTCGAGTTGACCATGGGTCTGTTTGATAAGACGATCGCCGCCGCTGACAACGAGCACTTCGCCGTGATCTGGCGCAGATTGTCGGGAATTAATGAGCGAATCTTTCGAGCAGCGCTCGGCAAGGATCCCGGGATTTCGCGATCACTCGTCGTGCAGGGACGTCAGGCCGATGCCTGGCGGTCGCGTGATGTCGACTCGGTAACCGAGCTAGCCGAGCAATATATAGCCACCGCACGAGCGAGCGTGCTTCGGTTACTCTGAATACACCAAGGCCCACTCCGGAACGATTCTCTTGGTTGCCACGATGATCGGGATTGCAGAGGCAAATGCCGATCTGTCCCGCAAAGCCGGGGGCTCGCTTTGAACTAGACAGGCAATTCCCGCAACAGCTCTGCTTCCTTGTCGTGGATAGTGACTGCGTAGTCGAAGATTTCGCCCGCGTTAGGCTCTGGCACTAGAAAGCTGACGTGACGCTCAACGACACGGGAGGCATTGAAGTTGCGGTGCACGACGCCAGGCGGAAGGAATACGAGTGTGTGCGCGCCAGCTTTCGTACGTCGGCCGCCAATTTCGAGCGTCATCTCTCCTTCTAGTATCAGATATATCTGAGCGAAGGTATGGATGTGATAGTCGGGACTGCCGGCACCTGGCTGTACTTCGAGCAAATTGATGCGCATCGAATGCGCTCCTTGCGCGCGATCCATAACGGTTTGATATGCAAAGCCGTGCCCCTCGAAGCGTCTGTCGTCGACGGTGACAACTCTAGCGCCACCATCAATGGCTGTGGTCGGTGCAGTAGAGGCGAGCGGAGCCTCAATCTCGACCCAAACAGCATTGGGCTCACCAACTAGTGAAGCGACCACACCCGCCGGGATGAACACGAATTCGCCGGCACAAACCTCGTTATGGATTGCTTCGCCTGCAAGCCGCGCCGTGCCGGCCAACAACAGAGCGAAGCGCTCGACGTTATCGATCGATCGGGGCGACGTTTGCACGCCTCCGCATCGAAGTCGCATGGTGCAACCAGCCCCGTCATCCTGCGAGAGGAGCCAGTTATTTGGATCCGAATGTAGCCCGCTCGGTTCGAATGATCTCACGTAACGCATGGTGGTTTCTCTCTGGCCAAAGTCGGCAATTGCATGAGTCAGCGTAGTCGGACGCACACGGTACCGAGCGTGGCAAACTCAAGGTGAGCGAAGTTGTTGTCGGGGGTAATCCGCTGTGGTGGCGCGAGACTTCCGGTCAGGAGAATTTGCCCGGCATGCAGCTTCTCCCCGATCCTATGAAGCCCGGCGGCCATCGCCGAGATGACTTTCAGTGGACTCCCCATCGCCTCGAAGCCTGCGGCCGCGGCCCGCGCTTCACCATCGATCCCGACCAGACAAGCCTCAAGCCGAGGATCAATTCGATGCACGGAAGTGACCCGAGAACCGAGCACGACGTATCCGCCGGCGGCCTTTTGGACCGCGATGAGGTGTGGCCAGCTGTAATGGCCTTCCAGCACACCAGGGCGCAGCGGCGCGACTTCGATCGCCGGTAGAACTCCGTCCATGGCTGCCAGAACGTCTGTGGGCGTCAAGTTCGGACCCTCAAGGTCGCGGCCAAGCAGAAGGGCCATTTCACTCTCGATGAAGGCGGCATCGCAATCCAACTTGATTTCGTCTCCATCAGTGCACGCGATCGACGCGAGGAGCGTGCCGATCATTGGCCGGGGAGCATCGGGAAACAGCTTGCGAATGCCCGATGAAGTGAAGGAAGCCTGATGGCCGATAATCCGATCGCCGGCGGCGACGCGGCGTCGCTTGACCGCCAGCTGGACAGCAAGCGCTTCGTCGTGTGTGATGTCAGACTTTAGCTTACTTATGTCCCGGAGAGGGTCGGCGTCGATACCAGCTTGATCGATATGCGCCACAAGGTCGTCGAATGTCGTCATAAACGTCTTTCTCCCCCGAGTGATTGGACGGGGCTGCCTGCAGCCTGGTTATCGGTGTCGTCGGACGGAGGTAGGCGTGACTATGGAAAATCCGACTGTATGCCGCGTCATCGCATCCACATATTGCGAGAATCGGCCAAACCCATCCTACTTTCTCCCCTTACGCCGGGGTCGGATATCCATATTCGGAGTGACAAGGTGACGCGTGTTCTGTGGTGTTTTGAGTCGGACGGAAGTCGCGGTAACGATTATCGCAGGGCATATGATGCTCTGCTGCATCGTCATGCTTCGTGGGGCTTGCACTCTCAAGCACGGACAGGACGAGATCTCGGGAGTCCTGCACGAACCGCTGAACGAGCGACATCACGGTCGGATGATCGCGCTCTCTGACTGCAACGATGAAATCCCGGGTTATCGCAATCGCGGGCGGCGCTAAGGCATGGTCGAACGCGATACGCCATAGGCGCTCGTTGACACCTGACATTCGCCTCCACAATGCCAGGTAGTGTTCGTTGTCAGCCATTTCTAGCATCAGCTCGAATAGCCGCTGGCAGCAATCTAGCCAAAGATCGCCTGTCTGTGTGCCAGCCTCCCAGGCACGTAGTTCGTCGCTCAACGACCTACAAATGTCATTGACGACCTTCTGCGAGGCTTTGCGCACAGCTAACGAGAATAACGATGGCGCGATGGACTCCAGCACATCGAATGAGTCTTTTACGTGCTTCGGAGTAATCGGCACGACCTGGTAACTGCCAAACGGCATGGCGGTCACAAGGCCCTGCGCGCAAAGCCGATCCAGTGCCTCCCGGATTGCCATGGCGCTCAAGCCGATCTCGCCCAGGAGATCGCCCTCCTTGAATCGACCGCCCGAAGGGATCCTCATCGATACGATGCGCGATCGGAGCGCGCGGTAGGCCTGCTCGGTCGCCGAAGATAGCCCTGCATACCTGCCCTCATGGAACAGGAGCGGTTCGCCTTCGCGGTGATAGAACGCCTTCACTTTACCAACCATGATCACGTGGTCGCCGCCGTCGTATGCGGCATAGCGAGCGCATTGCAGCACCCCTACGCAGCCCGCCAGAATGGGAACGCCTCCGAGCCCCTCATCGAGAGCTAAACCGGAAAATCGCTCCTCCGAATTGGAAGCGAACCTGACTGAAAGATCCACCTGATCCTTCGATAGAACGTGAATGGCCCAGCGCGCGGCGTTGCTGAAGACATCACAAAGTCCACTCTTCCGCCTTACGCTCCACAATACGAGCGGCGGATCGAGAGAAACGGAGTTGAAACTGCTGGCAGTCATGCCGACACGCCTTCCATCGGGGGCCCGCGAGGTGACTACGGTAACGCCAGTTGGAAAGCTGCCGAGCACCCTTCGGAAGCCATGAGAATCAAACGGCTCGTGAACGAACCCAGTCATGCCGTCTCCATTTGTGATATATCAAATACTTTATGACTAAACGCCGGTCTCGGGTTTTATGCAAGAGAAAATAAAGGGACTTTAAAACAAAACACTTTGTGATATATCAATAGACCTTTGTTTGGTGACGACGACGGAGCTTAATTCCATGAGACTCATCGGCTACGGCGAAAACGACGATGTCTTTATCGGCTATATGAATGGCGACGAAGTGGTCCGAATAGCAGACCGCGCCACCTTCTGGAGGAATCCCGAACGGTGCATTGCGGCCGGCGGTTCGGTGCGCTCGCCGCGGGCCGAACTGACCTTATGTTCTGCCTTGCCCCTCGGCGCAAAAATAATCTGCATCGGACTGAACTATCGGGCGCATGCGATCGAGACTGGCGCGCCGATCCCCGAGAAGCCCGTTGTGTTCTCACGCTGGGCGGACACTGTGATCGTCTCCGGCGATGCATCGCCCGCGATGGACGAGGCCTACGATTGGGAGGCGGAGCTAGGCGTGGCCATTGGGCGGCGGACGCTCGCCGTCACGCCGAAAGAAGCGTCAGAGGGCATCCTCGGCTACTGCACGTTCAACGATCTAAGCGCTCGCACCCTGCAGATGGAGACTTCACAATGGACGCTCGGCAAAAATAGCGACCGCAGTGGACCAATGGGTCCAATTGTTACGGTCAACGAGGCAGGCAATCCGGCTGAAGGATGGCGTGTTACGGCACACGTCAATGGTGACCTGATGCAGGATGGCAACACTTCCGATATGATCTTCGACGTACCAACGCTCATCGCACACGTGTCAAGGGCGATGACTCTTCAGCCCGGCGACTTAATCATTACGGGAACGCCGCCGGGCGTCGGGGCCGCCCTGAAGCCGCAGCGATTTCTCAAGCCCGGTGACGTGGTGCGCGTGGAGGTCGGCAAGCTAGGCGCAGTGACCACGCCGATCATTGCGCGGCCGTGGGTTTGCGGTTGACACTGCCACACGTCTTGGTCGATCGATGCTCCGCCGTCCCGTCAGCAATTTATCTGTCAATCTTGCAGGCAAGACCAGCTGTCGTTGTTGGCAGCGAGAAGCCACGTGGGATCGACGTACACGATAGCCTTGGGAAGGACGGGCCGGGCGCTGCAATTCTTTGTCGATCAACCCGTCTATTGGTGTACCTTGCCTTTCCGTAGGGGATTATTAGTTCGTGGGTCTCGACGATAGCGTCGATATCGACGATCCCGAGTAGGGTCGTCGCGGCTAATCAGCTTTTTCGAATCTGAGACTTGACGATCAGCCGGTCGACCCCGGTCAAGCCGGCCTTATTGACTTCGCGATCGGCCGGCGCCGACGAGGCCAAACACGCCGGTGATCTGGCCAGCGAACACTGACGATGAATTGTTCTTCGCCACGGCGCCATCTTAAGAATCTGCACATTGGCGCCGGCCGCCCCGCTGCTTCCTGGACTTGCGCACGCCATAGAGCGTGTTGGAGAAATCGTGGCCGGGCGCCAGCAGCGATGTCCCGGGCGGCGAAATGCACGGCCTACTGGCTCGAGCCGCATTTGCGGTCGATCATGGTCGCGAGGCACCTGCACCGGGATCCGGCCGGGAGCACCGCCATCCGCGGACGTTGGCCTGCCCGCCCGATTGCGTCACGCAGCTGACGATGGCGTTATTGACGAGCGCAGGATCAAGTGCGTTTCGCGCGACGACCGGCTTGAGAACGGTCGCTAGCACCTCAACGAGATGCACGGATGACAGGGCCCCGCCGTCCTTGCCTATCGGATCCTGACGGCATCGACGATCACGGCATTGCGGGTCAAGGCGGCACTCCTTCAATTCCAACCGGACACCGCGCAGCAGCCGTTGCCGCGCGGCAATTTCTTGCCTCACGCATCCGCTGGCTGCGGCAGGAATTTCGCAATCGACCAGCCGCCATCGACCGGAAGGACGACGCCGTTAATGAAGCTGGCGGCGTCCGACGCAAGGAAGGCGCAGGCCTCGCCGATCTCCTCGGGCTGGCCGACCCGGCCGAGCGGGCAGCCTTCGATCATCATGCGATGCCACCATGCGTTATTCTTGATCCGGTCGTCGGTACCGGGGCTCCAGATCAGGCCGGGCGCCACCGCGTTCACGCGGATGCCATCCTTGCCGAACTCGGTCGCCAGCATCCGGGTGATGCCGACGACGGCGAATTTGGTCGGCACATAGGCCGCGCTGCCCGCCGCCCCGACCATGCCGAACACCGAGGCGATATTGACGATCGCTCCATGGCTCTTCTTCAGGGCGGGAAGCGCCAGGCGGCAGAGTTGCAGCACCGGCCGGACATTGACCGAATAATAGCGCTCGTAGTCCTCGTCGCTCGTTTCCAGAAAGCCGCGCGCATTGCCGAGACCGGCATTGTTGACGAGCGCATCGAGCCCGCCGAAGCGGCCGACACACTCGGCGACAACCTGCTCACAGGCCTTACCGTCGCGAAGATCGACTGTAACATGCGCGTAACTACCGAGCGTAGCAACCGTCTCGCTCGCCGGCTTCTGGTCGACGCCGAACACCTGCCAGCCATACTTGAGGAACACCTTCGCGATCCCGAGGCCCACGCCCTGGGACGAGCCTGTCACCATTACCGTGCGCGTCATATCGATCTGCCCATGATTTCAGTTGGTGAGTTTTTCTCGCTTGATCCGGATGCCTGCTTTCTCGCGATCCCAGGTGTCCGCCGTGACGGCCTGCTGCCGCAGCACATATTTCTCGACCTTCTGCGTCGGGGTGCGCGGCAATTCGGCGACGACGCGCACGTATCGCGGGATCATAAAATGCGCGAGCCGGGACTGCAGGAACGCGAGCAGTTCTTCCGGCTTGACCACGGCGCCGGGCGCCGGCGACACGATCGCTAGCACGTCGTCCTCGGCAAGCTCGTTCGGCACCGCGACCACGGCACATTCGCGGATGGCCGGATGCGACAGAATCTCGGCCTCGACCTCGAACGAGGAGATGTTTTCGCCGCGACGGCGGATCGCGTCCTTGATGCGATCGACAAAGAAGAAATTCCCGTCGGCATCCCTGCGAAACGCATCGCCGGTGTGGAACCAGCCGTTGCGCCAGGCATGCGCCGTCGCTTCAGGATTCTTGAAGTAGCCGGAGTTAAGTGCCCATGGCGCATCGCTGCGGATGATCAATTCGCCGATCTGCCCCGGAGGGACCTCGCGGTCATGATCATCGACAATGCGGAGCGCGTTGCCCGGCCGCGCCTTGCCACAGGTGCCGGGCATCAGCGGATTGCGCTCCGACACGATCGGCGTGTTGAGCTCGGTCATGTTGAACAGCGTCCAGACATCGACGCCGAACCGCTCCGCGAACGCCTGGGAGTCGCCCGGAAGCGGAATCATCGTCACCTTCTTCAGCGCGTGCTGGCGGTCGGCATCCGATGGCGGGAGCTTTTCGATGAAGCTCGACATCACGCCAAGCAGGATCGTGTAGCTCGCCTGCGTGGCGTGGACGGTCGGCCAGAACCGGTCGGTGGTGAAATCGCCGCCCAGTCCCACCGCGCCGCCGCGATTGAGCATCGCCGAGACCGGCAGCGTTCCGCCGATGTGGAAGAACGGCAGGAAGCACAGGACGCTGTCGGTCTCGTCCAGCATCGGATAGGCGGCCGGACCACACATGTGCCACATATGCGCGTAGGAGCTGACCACGCCCTTCGACCGACCCGTGGTGCCCGAAGTGTAGACGATCGATTGCGGATCCCAGGGTTCGATCGGTCTTGCCAGCGGTGGTAAATCCGCCAGGCTGCGGTTGAGCGCAGCGAGCGGAATCTGGCTCTTGCCCTCGATTTCAGCGTCGGGCTCACCGGCGACTACAATCGTCTCGATCGTGCCGCAGTCGATACCCTGCAACCTGTCCACCAGGCCGCCATTCGCCAGCAGGACGTTCGCACCGCCATTGATCAGGACGTGCGAAAGCAGGCTGCCGCGATAGGCCGTGTTCATCGGCACGTAAACGGCGCCGAGCCAATTGATCGCAAACCAGGCCCGCACGATATCGACCGTGTTCGGCAGCCAAACATTGACCGTATCGCCCTGCTTCACACCAATCGACGCAAGGCCTGCGGCGAGGCTCTGCACCGATGCGCTGAACGCACCATAGGTCGTCATCGTTCCATCGGGAAAACGCAGGAACGGCCGATCGGGATGCATTGCGGCGCGCCGCTCCAGCACATAGCGCAGCACGGCCTCGTCGCGCTCGGGAACGCGCCGTGCATCGGCCTCCGCCGCGGCAACGATGGGCCGCGCCTTCGGGATTGTCCCGGTCATTGACGTTCTCCTTTTGCTCTTGCCGTCAGGCCGCCTTGAACTCCTCCATACGGGGCTGCTTCAAATCGGCTTCGAACCGCCCGTACGACCACGGCCACGAGACAACCTTGCCCTGCTTGTCGAAGTACCAGCTCTTGCACCCGCCGGTGACCCAGACCGTATGCTTGATCGCCTGCTCGACCTCGGCGTTGAATGCTTCGGTCGCTTCCTCGGTCGGCTCGACCTCGCGATGGGCGCCCTCAGAGAGCAGCTTCACAAGCTCGGTCACGTAACCGATCTGAACTTCGGCGGTGCGCAGGAACGAGAAGTTGCCGATCGGACTGTTCGGACCGCCGATGAAGAACAAATTGGGGAAGCCCGGCGCCGCCACCGAACGATAGGCCTGGCAGGACTCCTTCCAGCGCTCGTTGAGGCTGACGCCATTGCGACCGACTATCACCGCAGGGCGGAAGAATGCGAACGGATCGAAGCCGGTCGCGTAGACGATCACGTCGAGCTCATGCATCAGGCCGTCGTTGGTTCGGATCCCTGGAGGCTCGATCCGCATGATCCTGGTGTCGACCAGACGCGCATTCGGGCGTTGGATCGCAGGGTAGAACTTGTCGGATACGATCAGGCGCTTGCATCCGGCCTGATAGGACGGCGTCAGCCGGCGCCGCAGCTTCACATCATGGACGTTGTCCTCGAGGTTCTGCCGGCAGGCCCGCGCCATTTCGGCGAGGCCCTCGTCGTTCTCGCCGACCAGCGATGCGGCAAATCGCCGGTTGAACAGATTGTTCAGGTGGTCATAGAGCTCCGCCATCTTCTGCGGCTCTTTCCGAAACGCGCGCTTCTTCTCTTCGGAGAACTCATTGTTGGGGACGCTGATAATCCATTGCGGCGTCCGCTGAAACAGCGACACTGATTCCACCTCGTCGACAATGGCTGGCAGGATCTGCGTGGCGGTCGAACCGGTGCCGATGATGCCGACGCGCTTGCCGGCGAGCACGACGTCGTGGTTCCAGCGCGAGCTGTGGAATGACACCCCACAAAAGCTGTCGCGGCCGCCGATGTCGGGCAGCACGGGCTTGTGCAGCACACCGGTCGCAGCAATTACGGCATTGAACAGGCCTTCATCGCCTTGTGTGGTCGTGATGCGCCACAGTCCCTCGCCCACGAATTCGGCCCTGGTGACCTCGCTGGAGAGGCGGACCTTATCGATGATCCCGAGTTTCTCCGCCACTCCCCGGAAATAAGCGTGGATCTCCGCGGCCGGTGAATATTCGCGGCTCCATTCGGGGTTTGGCGCGAATGAATAGCGATACAGGTGCGAGGGAATGTCGCAGGACAAACCCGGATAAGTGTTGTCACGCCAGGTTCCGCCCACATCGGCAGCGCGCTCGAACACCGTGAACGCCATGCCCGCACGCTGCAGATACACCGCCGTTGCGATGCCGGACGCGCCGGCACCGACTATGGCCACCTTAAACGAAGCATTGCCCGCGCTGGTCATTTTGGCGTCTCCGACATCGCGATTTAATCGACATTCTTTGTGATATAAAAATATACTGATTGGTATATGTCAAGCTTGAGCCCTTATTTGCGTGTTGGGGGTCGCGTGGCGCCGAGTTTGATCGAGGATTTCCGGGCGTGCCAGTTCCGTTTGCCTTTACCGTCCTCGTACTGTATGTAATTTAAAAATACCAACAAGTATATCAGCGAAATGGAGGATTCATGCGCTACCTAGTTGGTAAATTCCTGCTCGCCTGCTCGATCTTACTGCTGGCCGGTCCTGTCTGGTCCGATGAGCCGCCCCTGAAGATCGGCGTGCTCGAGGATATGTCGGGCCCCTATGCCGACCTGTCCGGACAGGGCTCGCTCACGTCAGCCAGGCTGGCCGTCGAGGATTTCGGTCCGGTGCTGCGCCGCAAGGTGGAAATCGTCTCGGCCGATCACATGAACAAGGCCGATGCGGGCGTGGCTATCGCCAAGCGCTGGATCGAAGCCGACGGCGTCGAGATGATCGTCGGCCTCAGCAATACGGCCGTGGCACTCGCCGTTCGTAACGTCGTCGCGGCGAACGGCAAGATCGATATCGTGACCAGCGCGGGCTCTGCCGACCTCAGCGGCAAGGCTTGCACCGCAACCTCGTTCCACTGGGTGTATGACAGCTACGGGCTTGCGAAGACGGTTGGCATGGCGACGATCCGCTCCGGTGCTGATACCTTCTACCAGGTCCTGGTTGACTACGCCTTCGCCGCCGCAATGGCACGTGACGGTTCGCGCTTCGCCGAAGAGGCAGGCGGCAAGCCAGTCGGCACCGTGCGCGTTCCCTTGAACACGGCCGATTACAGCTCCTTCATTCTTCAGGCGCAGTCATCGAAGGCAAAGGCGATCCTGCTCGCGCTTGCGGGAGCCGACTTCGTCAACTTCGTCAAGCAGGCGCATGAATTCGGCATTGTCGAAAGCGGTCAGAAGCTTGCGTCGTTCATCACTTTCATGAACGACATCCATTCCCTGGGGCTGCAGACCGGACAGGGACTGCTGTCGTCCGAAGCGTTCTATTGGGATCTGGACGACAAGACGCGCGCCTTCTCCAAGCGCTTCTTCGCGGCCACCAAGAAGATGCCGAACAGCATGCAGGCCGGGGTCTACAGCGCGGTCATGCACTATCTCAAGGCGGTGCAGGCTGCCGGAACGGCCGACGCCAAGAAGGTCGTTGCAAAGATGCGGGAACTGCCGGTCAACGACTTCATGACCGAAAACGGCAAGGTCCGTGAGGACGGCCGCCTGCCACGCCCGATGTACCTGTTTCAGGCAAAATCACCGAAGGAATCGACTGCCGACTGGGACGTCCTGAAGCCGATCCAGAAGCTCAGTGCCGAGGACGCGACCCGTCCGCTCACGGAAAGCGAGTGCCCACTGATCAAGGAAGCCCACGCGAGGAAATAGAGGCCCTTCGGATGAGCTCAAGTCGGAGCGCATCCCACCAGGTTCAAGGCAAGTTCGCTCATCGTCCGCGTCAGCTCTGCCGCGGACAGCCGCCCCTTGGGCGAATACCAGCGATGCGTCCATCGAACCATGCCGCTGATCGAAAGGGACGCGATCGTCGGGTCGCTGACATGGAATTCTCCGTTTGAGACGCCCTCTTCAATCAGGCGCGCAAGCTTGGCGTCGAAGTCGCGTTGCTTGCGCCTGATGTCTCCGATCTTCTTTGGGCTGAGGCTCTTCTCCTCCTCAAGCATAATCGCCGAGAATTTCTGATACTCAATGTTCTTCTCGACATAGAGCGCAACGAATTGCTGCAAGCGATCCTTTGCGGCCCCCTTTTTGTTGCTCAGAACCTGCGTCAGGTCGACATACAGGTCGCCATAGGACTGATCGAACAGCTGCTCGAGGATCGAGTACTTGTTCTCGAAATAGGTGTAGATGAACGGCTTGGTGACGCCGAGCGCGGCGCCGATGTCGTCGATCGTCGTCTTCTGAAAGCCCTTCTCGTAGAAGAGCTTCGCCGCCGCCTCCAGAATCAACTCGCGCTTGTATTCCTTGATATGCTGCTTGACGCTCATGTGGGCCCTTCGTGACGATTTCTTATTGATACGTGATTCTGCGGGCTTCGCGCCGCGCCCTTTTCAGGCCAGGCGTGCGGCAGCCGAGATGCCGGCACCGGGCCGAAACTCCGCATTCGGCTGGCCGACTGCCCATTCTTCATAGAATATAAGACGGACAAATAAATATACTAGCCAGTATATTGGAGGATAACGCCGAATCGAGGTGGCAGTGTCGCGGCCATCCCGGCGCACAACAGCCGTGAATGGATCCGGAGATGGCGACCTTGCAATACCGGAGCGAGGCAAGCGAGCTCTCAATGAGAGTGCCGGCCGTCTCTTCGCGTCGGTGTCCGATCGGCACGTCAGGGCGGCCCAGCAGTGGTCGGAGGCGTGCTGACAGCAGGCCGCGGAAGCCGGCTTTGCGCTCGGGTTCGTCCGCGAGGAGGCGGGCGGCTTCAGCGTCTATCCGGTCGAGGCGATCGATGTCCTGCGCATCGCCGGATATCACACAGCGTCCCGCTCGCCGAGACGATGCTGGCCAACCGCCTACTGACCGGGGCGGGCTTCGGAGCAAGGGCCGGCGACGATCGCGCCGGCCACCGGGACGATCGAATGAGGAGCGATCATGCCATTAAATGCACGCCCTGACGAGGCACGCGCGCTGACGTTTCCGTTCGAGACGCCGCCGGCCTACGGCGAGGTGCTCGAGGTTGCGCCCGGCTTGCGGTGGCTGCGGATGCCGCTGCCCTATCGTCTCGACCACGTGAATATCTACCTGCTAGAGGATGACGACGGCTGGGCCATTTTCGACACCGGCATCCGCACCGCAGAGGCGCAGGGGGTCTGGGACTGATTGTTCGCCGGCCCCCTCGCCGGCATACGCATCACCCGGATCATCGTCTCGCACTACCACCCGGATCATATCGGGCTGGCCGGCTGGCTCTGCGCGCGCTTCGACGTTCCGCTGCTGACGAGCTACTCGACCTATGCCGCGAGCAAGATGCTCTCGCTCGACCCGCACTCGACGGCATCAGAGCAGAACCGGTCGTTCTACCGGCGCTACGGCATGACGGCGGAGGCGGCGTCGATTGTCGCAACCCATGGCCTCGACTATCTGCGCGAAGTGACCCCGCTGCCCGAGACCTTCTATCGGCTGTTGATGGGAGATACGCTGACTATCGGACGCCGCCGCTTCCGCGTGCTGAGCGCCGACGGGCGGGCGCCCGAACAGGTCCTGCTCTACTGCCCCGAGGAGGAGTTGCTGCTCGCAGCCGACCAGGTGCTCGAGAAGATCACGCCGAACATTGGCGTGTGGGCGATGGAGCCGACCGGCGATCCGCTCGGCCACTACATGCGCACGCTGCGCGGCATGATCTCGGAGATTCCCGATGACGTGCTCGTCCTGCCCGGCCATCGGCGGCCGTTCCACGGCCTGCACCGGCGCTGCGCGGAAATCCTCGCTCATCACGAGGAGCGCTGCAGCCGTGCCATCGAAGCCTGCCGCGAGGGACCGAAATCGGTAGACGAGCTCGTCCCGACGCTGTTCCATTCACGCAATCTCACAGCGCATGAGATGAGCTTCGCCTTCACCGAAACACTGGCACATGTGAACCGTCTGATCCGGCGCGGCGACCTTGCCTGGAGCGTCGACGCCGGCCGTCCGGTCTGCCGGCTGCAGTAATCGCGCTAACGTCAACACATACATGTCGGAAGAAAACATCATGGGAACCGCCGGGCCCCTCGCGGACGACGAGCGCGACGGGCCCGGCCAGGCGCGACTGGGACATCCAGTCGCACGGACGATGTTGAAGGGCCAGATTGGCTCCCATGCTAGTCTCTCCAGTTGTCCCGCGAGACGTCGCGGCGCGCCTCGCTATGTGGCGAAGTCGTCGAACGCCACGAGGGCCGCGGCACCATGGACCGTCGCGGGACCTCCGCCCATCTCGACCGCGACCGCAATGGTATCAGTGACTTCCTCGCGCGTGGCGCCGTGACGCCTTGCGGGCGTCGACGTGATGAACGATGCAGCCCTCGCAACGCGTCGCGATCGCGATGAGCTCCTTGTGCCGGACCGACAGCGCGCCGTCCTTCGAGGCCGCGGTGACCAGCGATTGAAAAGCTTTCATCGGCTCGGGCGCGGCCTTGTAGAGCCTTGCGGCGTTGGCTCTGACCTGCTGCAGCTTCGTTTTGTACTGCCCATCCGACATTCCTGCCTCCTCCCGTGCGTTGGATTAGAAACACACGCATTCCTAGCAATTTCTGCGGCTGCGTGCGGCGCGCCTATTCGCGAACCGCGCCGGCTCGACCTCAATCGTGGAAACGGATGATCTCCGACTCCCCGCGCGATCCGCAGCAGTTGTCCGCTGCTTCCTCCGTCACAGAGACGGCTTCGCTCTTGTTCAACGCTTTCACCATGACCTCTTTGATCGCTTTCGCACTTGCTCAGCGGTTCCGAGCAGGCCCGTAGGTCTGTTCCCGGCGCGCGTTCGGCCTTGGGTTCAGCCTTCGACATAAAGCTTGGCGAAATATACTATTCGGTATATATATTAACCAGATGGTATTACGCTTGTCGGTCTTGGGCTGGACGATCGCGATCGCCGCAGCCCCCGATGCCAACCGGACCAGCGCGGCGAGAAACCGATCACCAAGTAATGACCAAACGGGTTTGTCGAGGGAGCGGAATACATGTCCCCAATCGCATCGAGATTTGGCGACCTGCCGCGGGCCGCGGCCGAGCGCTGGAGCAAGGAAACCGCGATTACCTTCCGGGATGTCCGGCTGACCTTCGGCGAACTCAACGCCGAAATCGACCGTGCGGCGCGCGCACTGCTGGCACGCGGCGTGAGCAAGGGAGACGTCGTCGGCCTGTGGGTCACGAACCGGATCGAGTTCACGATCGCGCTGTATGCGACCCTAAGGATTGGCGCCATTGCAGCCTCGATGAACACTCGCTATCGCGAACATGACGTTGCCTATGCGCTTCGCCTGGCCGAGTGCAAATTGCTGTTCGTCATCGAGCGCTCCGGTCCGGTTGGATATGTCGATATCCTGAAGACCGTTCTTCCTAGATTCGACGGCAAGCGTTTCGAGCGCACGGACTCCTTCCCGCATTTGGTCGACATCGTCATCATGAGCGATACGCCGGACGGCGGACCGCTGTCCTGGGCGCGTTTCCTCGACGATGCCGGACGGGTGTCGGCCGACGAGCTCGAGAGGGTCGCCGCGGAGGTGAAGGTCGACGACATCGCCATGATTGTCTTCACATCTGGCACAACGGGCAATCCCAAGGGCGTGATGCACGATCACACCCTGCTGCGGAGCATTTGCAAACGCTATGACATCTGGCCGCTGAAGGAAGGAAGCGTCGTCCTTAATTTCCTACCGATGTTCCATCTGTACGGCCTGTCCGAGACGGTATTCGGCTGCATGTATGCCGGCACGAGTCAGGTGGTGATGGACACTTGGGACGCCGAGACGGCAGTGAGGCTGATCGAAAGCGAGCGCATCTCCGGTCTCCACGGCTTCGAGACGCATTATGCCGACATGATGCGTGCGCAAGCCCATCTGAAGGCCGATCTCTCTAGCCTCCGCTTCGGCTCGTTACCGGCGGGCATGGAGAATTCCAATGCCGTCGCCGCAAAGGTCCAAACGGTCATGTGCCCAACCGCGTCGGGTTGGGGCATGTCGGAAGCCGGATGCTATGTGTTCTTGAGCTCACTGGAAGATACGGAGGAGCAGCGCTGCACCACATCAGGCCGCCCGCTGCCGGGGCTCGAATTCAAGATCCTGGATCCCGTTGGCCGCAAGGAGCAGGCTGACGGCGTCGAAGGCGAAATCGCCGTCCGCGGCTACACCGTCATGCGCGGTTACTTCCGTGATCCGAAGGCTACCGCCGCGACGATCGACAATGGTTGGCTGCTCACCGGAGATCGAGGCTTCCGGCGGCCGGATGGCTTCCTCCAGTTTCTCTGCCGGTACAAGGAGATGCTCAAGGTCGGGGGCGAGAACGTCTCACCCGCCGCGCTCGAGACGGAGCTGCTGGCCCTGATACCGTCGATCGAGCAGGTCGCGGTGGTCGGCGTCCCCGACCCCCGTTTGATCGAGGTGCCCTGCGCCTATGTCGTGCTCAAGCCAGGCATGGAATGTTCGCTCGAGGACGTGAAAGCCCGCTGCAAGGGCAAGATCGCCAGTTTCAAGATTCCGCACTATGTCATACCAGTCGATGCCCTCCCGATGACCGCCTCGGGCAAAGTGCAACGCGTTCTTCTCCGAGATCGAGCGAAGCAGGAGCTAGCTTCGTTTCAATAAAGGTCCAGCGATCGCCGAGTGGACGTGTGAAGGTTCCCCGCGCCGGTTGAACCAGCCAGCCGGCCGACACGCACTGGCTGCGCAAGCTGGTGGAATATCCATGCCGTTCCATCCAGGCGTTGATGCGACTGATCGAGTGTACTGACAGCGGCATAGCGTCAATCGGAGCAAATGATGCGCAATGGTCAGCCTGGACCGTCAAGGACGTCCCAATGCGGAGTTGATGGAACTGAGGGCACGGACGAGCCCTTTGTTGAGGCGGGTTCTTCGGCCATCGAGGTTCACCGAGGCAGCAGTTCTGCTCCGGAGCAGATGCGCTCTGAGCCGCGTGATTTTGGGGCATCTTCAATTGGCGCGGATCGTGGTGCGCCAAGCCGCGAAGGACATCAGGCGCGTTCCGGTAACGAGCCCTGGTCGGGTCATCGATCATCCAAGCGCTTGACCGTCTTCATGTCCATGGGCTCAATGTTGCGGGTCGCTTCACGGCCGATAGCTGCTCCGACACGAGCTTTGTTTTGAATTCGCCTGCCATTTCAGTCCGTTCGCTTTTGTATCCTAACCTAGCCGACTCAAGCCGGTTCAGGCTCGTGGGCCCTGTTAGCTTCGGTCGTGTCCAAGAGCGGAATGACCTCGCGGCCGAACGCTGGCAGTTCGTCGGTAAAATTCAGGAAGGCGCAAAGAATCATGTCGACGCCAACGGCCTCATAGGCACGGATGCGCTCCGCAATTAGCTCGGGAGGACCGAACAGACGAGTCTTGAAGCCGTCGTTGGGCTGGACCAGATTGGCGTGGCTCGAATCCGCCCACATCCCGATCTTCTCCGCGGTCGATGCGCCGGCCTGCTTCACCTGTTCGGCGAAGGCCTGAACGATCTCGGGGTCGGCGCCTGCGACGATCGCTTCGAGCTGCTCAAGCGCCTCCCGCTCGGTCGGCCGCTGGATGATGAAGCCGTTGAGCCCGAATTTCACGGTACGGCCTTCTGCCTTGGCAAGCGCGCGGACCTCGTCGATCTGCTGCTTGGCACCGTCCACCGTGGTGCCATTGAGGAAATACCAATCCGAATATTTCGCAGCCATCCGGCGCGCGGCCTTGGAATTGCCGCCCTGGAAGATTTCCGGATAGGGGTGCGAGATCGGTCGTGGCTTCAACCAGGCATCGTTGATGCTGTAGAAATCGCCCTTGAAGCTGAAACGGTCCTGGGTCCAGAGACCCCTGAGCACCTGGATGAACTCTTCCGAGCGGCGGTAGCGTTCGTCGTGTTCCAGCCACGGCTCGCCGAAGGCGCGGAACTCGTCCTTGAACCAGCCGGTCAGGATGTTGATGGCAAACCGTCCCTTGGAATAGACGTCGATCGTGGCGCCGACCTTGGCGATCATCGCCGGATGCCAAAAGCCGGTGTGAATCGCGCTGATCAGCTTCAGCCGCTTGGTTTGCGCCGAGAGCACTGCGGTGCAGGTGATTGCCTCTTGTTGCAGCTCCCAGCCATGGCTCGCAATAAAGCGCGCCGGCGCGAGGCCATATTCGAAGCCGAGCTGTTCGGCCTCACGCGCGAGGGAGGCATTGTAGTCGAGCGTCCAATCGGTCCGCTGCGGAACGTTGCTGATGACGAAGCCGCCGCTGCCGAGCGGCATCCAATATCCGAAACGAATGGCCATGATGCACTACTCCTGCTTAGACGACCGGGGTTCGAAGGGATGCCTCCGCCGTTCCGGCCGTCGACGCGCCGAGATAAAATTCGGCGACGTCGTCCCGTCCGGCGAGCTCAGCCGCCGTGCCCAACACGGCGACCCTGCCGTTCTCGAGAATGTAGCCGTGATCGGCAAACTGAAGCACGAGATGCGCGTTCTGCTCGGCCAGCAGAAAGCTGACACCCTCGTTCCTGTTGAGATCGCGGATGATGTGGAAGATCTCCTCCACGATGATCGGGGCAAGCCCCATCGAGGGCTCGTCGAGCAGCACGAGAGTCGGATGCGTCATCAGGGCGCGCCCGATCGCGACCATCTGCTGCTCGCCGCCCGAGGTCAGGCCGCAACGCGCGCTGCGGCGCTGCTT
Organism: Bradyrhizobium sp. INPA03-11B; assembly: GCF_040446015.1. Classification (NCBI taxonomy): domain Bacteria; kingdom Pseudomonadati; phylum Pseudomonadota; class Alphaproteobacteria; order Hyphomicrobiales; family Nitrobacteraceae; genus Bradyrhizobium; species Bradyrhizobium sp. INPA03-11B. The sequence goes on along the minus strand of NZ_JASGSR010000011.1, from coordinate 418 downwards.
GAGCCGCGGAAACCATGTGTAAACGCGCTCGAGATCGTCGGCGAGCGCGCGGCGGCTCGGCCGACGGACGAACCCGCCGCTGAGTAGATTCTCCTCGACCGTGAGCTGGGGAAAGACATGGCGACCTTCGAGAACCTGGACCACCCCCCTGCCAACGAGATCGGCCGGGTCGAGCCGGCTGGTCACCTCACCGCGCCACGTGATCGCACCACGGCTCAAATGACCGCGTTCGGATCCAAGCAGATTGGAGATTGCCTTCAGGGTCGTGGTCTTCCCGGCGCCATTGGCGCCGAGAAGAGCAACGATTGATCCCTGTTCGACCCTGAGCGACACGCCGCGCAGGGCCAGGATCGCCTGACCGTAGAGGACCTCGATGTTGTCGACGTCGAGAAATTGAGACGCGGTCATGGCGATCCCT
>NZ_JASGSR010000119.1:0-23359 GCF_040446015.1 Bradyrhizobium sp. INPA03-11B | reverse complement strand
GACAGGCGCCTCCAGCACCGCTGGCTCAATCGGTGACCCATCCAAACATGCCGCCCTGGCGTTGACCGGTTCACGCCATGAGACGCAACGAATTCCATTCCCGGCCATGGTCGCCGGGCGCTTCCCAGCCCGATTCGGTGACGATCAGCGTGTCCTCGAGCTTGATGTAGCCGCGCGCCGGATGCAGCAGCGCGGTTTCGATCGAGATCACCATCCCGCGTTCGAGCGGCCGATCTGCATCATACGGCGAATAAGGCACCGGACCGATTGCGGTCAGGCGCGGCGCCTCGTGACTGACGAGCCCGATGCCGTGCGCGGTGAAGTCGAGCACAGCGCGATGCGGCGACGATTTTACCGTAGCCTCCCCCGCCGCAATGATATCACCGCCCATGGCGCCCGGCCGGATCGCGCGCCGCGCCGCCTGCTGGATGTCCTCGACCTGTTGCAGCAACTCGCGCAATTCGGCGTCGGGCTCACCCAGGATGCCCATGCGGCTGAGGTCGCCGATATAGCCCCGGTAGTTTCCGCCGGAATCGATCGAGATCACGTCACCCTCCGTGAGCCGCTGGTTCGACGGCGCGCGGTTATGGCTCTTGCCGGCGGCGATCAGGCAATATTCGAACACGAGATCGCGTTCCTGCTCCTCGCGGCGCAGACGCGCGACGATGTCGTTCTTGGTCATGCCGGGCACACAGCTCCCGAACGTCGCCAACATCGCATCGACGACCCGTTCAGAGGCCTCCCTGATGAGATCGAGTTCCGCGGGAGATTTCACTGCACGAAGGCGTTCGAGGGTGAAATGGGCCTCGCGCAGCTCGACATCGGCGAGTCCCGCAAGCAGATGATCCCTGGCATCGGCCGGCAGGAAGCTTGCCTCGATACCGACGCGCCTTGCCGTAGCCCCGAGCTTCCTCACATGATCGACCGCGTGCCCGATCGCATCAATCGTTCCCCAGCTTCCCGTCTTGACGAGCGGCGTCCATATCCGTCCGAGATCGTGCTCGAACTTTTCCATGCGGTTGCCGATGTAGATCGCATTTTCCGGATGTGCCTTCTGATAGACGAACACCGGCAGATATCGGCTCGTGCCGATCGCCTCCATGACGTCGAAGAAAAAGAAGCGATATCCGCCCAGCAGGTACTGTACGTTATGCCGCGAGGTCGCGATCAGGACGTCGAGGCCCGCTTCGTCCATCAGCCGGTCGAGCTTCGCGGTGTCGAACGGCGTCGTTGTTGCGATCGTGTCGTGCGCATTGTCCATGGATTGACCTTCCGTTCTTCAAGTTGCCGTTTTCGCGGCCAGCGGCTTCGGTGCGGCGCCTGCGTTCTCGCCGAACAGCGCCACCGGGCGTCCGTGCGGCTCGACGCCGAGGAATGTAAAGGCAAGCCCGATCAGGAGGCCCGCGCCGGCCAGAAAGCAAAACGCCGGCATCACCGCCGATGCGGTCGCGCTGGGATGCACGACGTTATCTGCGCCGGCGATCACTGCGAGGCACAGCGGACCGACGATCTTGCCGACCCCGTTTGACAGCTGAGCAAGGCCGACCGCGCGCCCCGACAGCTGGACCGGAAAGATCTCCGCGGGATAGGGCCCGATGTTCGAGAATCCGCCATCGAAGAACACGGCGCCGACGATCAGGAACACCAGGAACAGCGGCACCGAGCCGGCGAAGTCGTTGTGGAAATAGGCGGCCAGCGCCAGCGAGACCGCGGTGCCATAACCCATCAACTCGCCACACGGCTTGCGGCCGATCCGATGGGCGAGGAAGGCGAAGCCGGTCCTGCCGACAACGCCGGCGAGGCTGACATAGATGAACATCTTCGCCGCATCCTGGGGCGCGACGCCAAGCAGCAGCGCCACGATGGTCGGTCCCCACAGGAAAACGCCGTAGTTTGCGGTGCTGGCGCCGAACCAGATCAGGACCGTCAACCAGAAGCGCCGTTGCTCGGCAAAGAGATCGGCAAATGTCGCCTTGTTCGCCGGCGGCAGCGTGGGCAAGGCGAACTCATCGCCGCCGACCCGATAGAGTTTTCGGATGCTGGCCTGCGCCTCCCGCACACGACCCTTGCTGATCAGCCAGCGCGGCGATTCCGGCATGATGAACATGGTCAGAACCGCAAGGATGATCGGCAGAAACCCGACCGCCGCCAATCCGCGCCAGCCAACCAGCGGCAACAGGAAACTCGCCGTCACCGATGCCGAAAGCACGCCAAAGGCGACCGGAACGACCACGAGGCTCGTGACCAGGGTGCGGTGACGGGTCGGCGCGAATTCGACGATCGCCGGAACCGCCGCCGCCGCGCCCGCGGCAAGGCCGAAGCCCACGAAGAAGCGCAGGATCGCAAACGCAACCCAGCCGTCTTCCGGAATGAACGCGATCGCGCCCGAGGTCAGGCCGCACAGCAGAACGCCGGCAACCGCCAACGGCTTGCGCCCGAAGCGATCGGCGAGGACCCCCGCGGCGAACGCCCCGAGCATCGCCCCGATGCCGGCGCTCATCAGCATGATCGAGGTCTGCCCGAACGTCAGGTGCCATTTCGGCGCCAGCACCGAGACCAGAAACCCGACCACGAAGAAATCGAAGAAATCGACCACGCCGGAAATGGCGAAGATGATGATCGATAGCCAATAGCGCGTCGTCACCGGCGCTTCGTCGAACGGCACTGCGTTCGTTTGCTCTGCCATGGTCTCCCCCTGTTGTTGTCAAGCCGCCTTCTTTTTTGAATTCAGGAATGCCGTCACTGCCTTAGCCACCCGCTCGGGGGCCTGGATCGAAGCGACATGGCCCACATCTGCAATGGTCTTCATTTCGACGCGCGCAAGATCGCGGGCGAGCGCAAATGTCTCCACATTCGGGATTAGCCGGTCGTCAGCACCCGCAAGCAGCAAGGTCGGACGATCAAAGCGCGTCAGATCGGCGGCGACAGGCTGCGCGAGCAAGGCGCCACGCCGTGCCTTCTGGCCGTCGTCGCGGCTCGAGCCACGAAAGATGTCGATCAGTTCGGGCCGCGCGCGCAGGTAATCCGGCGGGAAAAAGAACTCCGCTATCTTCGGCGCGTTGCCGGCGGTGTCCGCGCGGTACGACGCGAGCTTGCGGAAGACATCCGCATTGACGTCGAGCGGGCTCTTGTTGACCTTCCAGGTACTGCTCAGGATCAAGCGGTCGATGCGGCCCGGATGGCGGGCCGCGAGCACCTGCGCGATCTGCCCGCCCAGCGAGGTTCCGAAGACATGAGCACGATCGTAGCCGAGCCCTCCGATCAAAGCCGCGGCATCATCAGCCAGATCCGCGAGCGAATAGGGCGACGATGGATTTCTGGTCGCGCCGGAATCGCGCTGATCGTAGGCGATCACGGTGAAGTGGGCGGACAACTCGCGGGCAAGGCCGTCGAACATCGAGTGATCGGCCTCACCGCCATGCAGCAGCACGATCGGCTCGCCGCGTCCGGTCTTCTCAAATGCCGTGACCACACCTTGGGCTTCGAGCGATTGCATCGGAGACCTCCCTAATGCAGCAAGGTCGAGAGCGCGCCGGCCAGTTCCTTCGCCGGGTCCGACGGCAGCCACGGCATCCGCCACGCCACATGTCCATCGGGACGCACCAGCACGGCGCCGCGCATGCCCAATTGGAATCCCTCTGCCGGATCGGCTGACGGCAATTGCTTCAGCGAGAGCGGCAAGCGGGTCTTCTCCGATACCTGCCTGCCCGCCTCCAGCCACTCGCTGCCCAGCGGACCGGTGACGACGGTGAACTCCTTGTCGAACCAGTCGAGCGTCGATTTCTTGCGCGAAGGCTCGAGCCACATATGCGGGAAGCGTGCGCCGGGACGATCGGACGGCGTGTAGTAACGGGAGTTCAACGCCTTCGCGACGGTGCCATCGGGGATCACCGCGCCCTCCTCATAATTGTGGCCGAGGTTTTGGCCGATGCTGTGCAAATGATTGTCCATGTCGTTGATCCAGAACTTGATCCGGTCCGGATTGCGCGACCGCACGGCATCATCGGTCAGCCCGAAGCGCAGCCTGTTGCCGTAACTGAAATTGGCGTTGGACTGCGCGATCGGGCGGCGCTCGCTGGAATAGCTGTCGAGCAGCTTTTCATCCGCGAGGCCCTTCAGCACGAAGGCGAGCTTCCAGGCGAGATTATGCGCATCCTGAACGCCCGAGTTCAGACCGAAGCCGCCGGTCGGCGGAAAGCGATGGGCGCAGTCGCCGACCAGAAACACCCGACCCTTTCGAAAGGTCTCGGCCACCTGCATGCTGACGCGCCAGATCGAACGGTTCAAAAGCGTGACATCGAGGTCGGGAATGCCGACATGGCCGCGCGCGATCTCGATGAACTCCTGGTCGGTCCACGGCCGCTCGCGATCGTCCTTGGTCAGGCCGATCTGCGTCACCGTCAGCCAGCGATCCCGGCCATTGGTGTTCAGGATGCCGGCGCGCGGCAGATCGGGCCTTTCGGGGACGATGATGAAGCCGGCGGCTTCGCGCGCGATCGGCAGCCGCGACAGGTCGGCGCGCCAATACTCGTTCGACATCACCGCCAGCGTCGAGGGCCCGACCATGTCGATCCCGGCGCTGCGCCGGGTCTGGCTGCCCGCGCCATCGGCGGCGATCAAGTAAGTCGCCGTCCAATGCGTGACCTCGCCGGTTTTTTCGCAACGCGTCGTGACGCTGACGCCGCTGTTGGTCTCCTCGAACGATTCGCAGGAGGTGTTGAACAGGACCGTGGCGTGCTTGGACTTCTCGACCACCCGCAGGATCTCTTCCTCGACGGCGTCCTGGGCGACCAGGCTCTTCCAGGCGGGCGTATGACCGACATTCGGTTCGGGACGGGTGCGGCCGAACTCGTGCCCCGCGATGCTGTCGAGGAACACGAACATGTCAGAATTGTCCTGCAGGCCGCGATCGCGGATCGCCTGCTCGATCCCCCACTGCCGGAAGATCTCCATGGTGCGGACCCAGCAGCCGCGCGACTTGGGATGATCCGTCGTCGTCGGGCTCTTCTCGACCACCACGCAGTCGATGCCGAAGCGGTCGAGCAGCAGCGACATCGCAAGTCCCACCGGCCCGCCGCCGGCGATGAATACGGACGTCCGGCGTGCCTCATCGGTGGCGATGCCCATGCTGGTGTCTCCTCTGTTTGATCGTTGAGCGGAGACTGCGCTCTTTTTGCTATCTCACAAGAATATGTTTGATATGGTTTCCATCTCAATTTGAGATGGAGTATCCGCCATGGACCTGCGGCAGATCCGCTATTTCGTCGCCGTCGCCGAGCGTGGCGGCTTTGCCGCCGCAGCCAGCACGCTGAACGTCGCCCAGTCGGCGCTCAGCCGCCACGTCAAGGAGCTCGAGGACGAACTGGGCGGCGCCCTGCTCGAACGCGGCGCGCGCGGCGTCTCGGTCACGGAGTCAGGCAAGGTGCTGCTCGCGCGCGGCCGCTGGCTGCTCGGCGCTATCGACGACATCAAGGCCGAGGTGCGCACGGAAAATCGCGAGCCCAGCGGTACGGTGCGGATCGGCGCGCCGCCGAGCCTCGGCGATGTCATCTACGCGCCGCTGGCCCAGAGATTCGTGAAGCAGTTTCCGCGCGTGCGGCTCGAGTTGAATGAGGGATTGACCGAGAACCTGTCCGAACGCCTGTTGCGGGGCGAGCTCGATCTGGCGATCGTGACGACGCCGTCCCCCAACGATCACCTCGACTATGAGATGCTTGTCGTCGAGCAGGTGTTCCTGATCGGACCGCCGCGCGATCCGCTGCTGAAGCGCGGCAGGCTGACCCGCAAGGAGTTCGACGCGCTGCCATCCGCTGTGGCGCCGCTCAGCCGCAACCCGTTCCCGCCGACCATGCTCTGCGCGGTGCGGGTCGACAACAGCACACCGATGAAACGCATGGTGGCCTCGGGCCTCGGCTATGCCTTGCTGCCGTTCTCCGGCATTCACCAGGAGGTCGCCGCCGGCGTGCTGTCGGCGTCGCTGTTGCCATGGATGCACGCCGACCGCGTGCTGGCGCTGCCGCGCGGCCGGCCGGTCAGCCGCGCAACGCGCGAGGCGATCGCCGCGCTGAAGACGATCTGCCGCGGCCTGATCGCCGAGGGAATCATCCTGACGGCGCCGGCGCGCAAGATGTGAACGCGCTACGCCGTTCGAAAACGATCGGCTCATTCCGCGTTGTAGCCCGGCGCGCGGGGCTCCATTCGCTGCATCCCACCAGCCGTTCGAGACGACCGGCCTGGCCCGGCCTCTGCTTCCGGCCCACCAAGCGTCTTGACCATAGTTGTCATGACAACTATAGAGTCATTCCAAGATTGGCGATCAAGCCGGCTGTTTCCGCCATGGACGCACGAGAGCCGTGAAGGCTCTGCGGGCGACCTCGGGGTTTGCCTTGTGCAGCCGGCGGCAAGTCGAAGGGAGGACGTGATGAACGCTGCTTCGCAGAACCACGCGGCTAGGCTGCGGGAGATTTCCCGGCTCATTGACGACCGCCCCGCCGAACGCATCTTCGAAGTCGATCGCCGGATCTTCACAGATCCCGACGTGTTCGACGCCGAGCTCCGGCATATCTTCGAGGCCACGTGGAATTTCATCGGCCTTGAATCTCAGATCGCCCGGCCCAACGATTTCGTCACCACCCATATCGGCCGGCATCCGATTCTCGTGATGCGGAGCGCCGACGGCAAGGTCGGCGCATTCCTCAACACCTGCCGGCATCGTGGAACGATCGTCTGCCCCTTCAAGCAGGGCCGGCAGAAATTCCATGTCTGTCGTTATCATGGCTGGGCCTATGACTCGAGCGGCCGCAACATCTCGGTGACGGAGCAACCGAGTGGGCAATATCCGCCGTCCTTCTCGAACCAGAATCACGACCTGCTCCCGGTCGCCCGGCTCGGCTCGTATCGCGGTTTCCTGTTCGCAAGCCTCTCGGCCGACGTTCCGCCGCTGGAAGAATTCCTCGGCGATACCCGCGCCTTCCTCGATCTCATCATCGACCAGAGCGACAGCGGCGAGGTCGAGTTCGTGCCGGGCGCCACCACCTATACGTTCGACGCCAACTGGAAGCTGCAGTTCGAGAACGGTCTCGACTACTATCATTTCGCGACCACGCACAGCTCCTACGTCGACATCCTGAAGAAGCGCAACGCCGCCGCGGGAACAGACGCGGGATTCACCGCGGAGCCGGAGGGCGAGCAGGAAGGGCAAGGCAGCTTCAGCTTCGACCATGGCCACGCCGTCAACTGGTCGATCAAGCGCACGCAGCTCTACGGCCGGCCGCTCGGCATGGATCCGGCGCGCCTCGATGCCGTGCGGCAGCGGGTCGGCAGCACCCGCGCCAAATGGATGCTCCGCCAGCGCAACCTCACGATTTTTCCGAACCTGCAGGTCATCGACATCCTGTCCGCGCAGGTGCGAACCTGGCGGCCGCTGGCGCCCGACAAGACCGAGATGGTGTCGCATTGTCTCGCTCCGGTCGGAGAAAGCGCCGCCGCGCGCACGCTTCGTATTCGCAATTACGAAGACTTCTTTAACGCCTCCGGGCTCGCGAGCTCCGACGACAACGTGATGTACGAATTCTGCCAGACCGGCTATGAGGCGACCACCGCCGCACCCACGCAAGGCTATCTGCGCGGCGTCGCAGACGTCGGCCGCGGCGACAGCGTGCACACGCGCGAACTCGGCGTAACCCCGTCCGAATGGTCGTTCGGTCCCCCGAGCTTCGGCGGCGAGACCAATTTCCACCCCGGCTATCGCGAATGGCGCAGGCTGTTGCAGCGCGCTGCGGGGGAGACGGTGTGATGGCTGGCAGCGCAATCGAACAAGCAGAGGTCCACGCGATCGCCGCCGCGACCATCTATCGTGAAGCCCGTCTGCTCGACACCGGCGAATGGGCCGACTGGGTCGCGATGTACAGCGAGGATGCCGTCTATTGGGTGCCGGCATGGCTCGACGAATACACCACCACCAATGATCCCAACACGCAGGTCTCGCTGCTCTATCACAATGCACGGCGCGGGCTGGAAGAGCGGATCGCGCGCATCGAGTCGCGCAAATCGATCACCGCGCTGCCGCTGCCGCGCACCGTGCACCAGATCTCGAACCTCGAAGCCTCCGAGACCGGGCCTGACGAAATCACCTGTCATTCGGTGTTCTCGGTCCACGTCTACGACCCGCGCGTGGCGAAGGAGCATCTGCGCCACGGGCGCTATCAGCACACGCTGAGGCGTGACGGCGACAGCTGGAAGATCGCGCGCAAGGTCATCACGCTGGTCAACGACCGGGTCCCGACCGTGCTCGATTTCTACAGCATCTGAGAGAACACATGACGGATCAGGGAACCTGGCACGACGGTGCCGCACTCAGCGCGCTGAACGAAGGCGAGCCGTACGGCATCGAAATCGGCCATCATCACATCGCGCTCTATCGAGTCGGCAACGAATACTACGCCACCAGCAACATCTGCACCCATGCGGAGGCGCTGCTGTCCGACGGCATGCTGGACGGCTGCGAGATCGAATGCCCGCTGCATATGGGCCGCTTCGACATCCGAACCGGCGAGGCGCTGACCAGCCCGGTCGAGATCGACATCCAGACCTATCCGGTCCGCGTGGCGGGCGACCGGCTGGAAGTCTGCCTGCCCGCATAATCCAACCAATGAGAAAATCAAAAATCGGGGGAAACAGGGATGACCGAAGTCGTGATGGACAAGGCGGCGATAACGACCGCCGATCCGGAGATCGAACGCACCACGATCCGCAAGGTCGCGCTGCGCCTGATGTGGTTCGTGATGGCGATGTACTTTCTCGCCATTCTCGACCGCGGCAATATCTCCTTTGCCGCGCTGCAGATGAACAAGGAGCTCGGACTCAATGCCGAGATGTTCGGTATCGCGGTCGGCATCATGTACTTCACCTACGCGATCTTCGAGATCCCGAGCAATCTGATCCTCAGCAAGTACGGCGCTCGCGTCACGCTGACGCGGATCGCGATCCTGTGGGGCATCGCCACGGTGCTGATGGCCTTCACGCAGGGCCCGCTCAGCCTCTATGCATTCCGCGGCTTCCTCGGCTTTGCCGAGTCCGGCCTGTTTCCCGGCGTCATGCTGCTGCTGAGCCTCTGGTTTCCGTTCAGCTACCGCGCCCGCTACAACGCGATGTTCAATTATGCGGTGCCGATCTCCTATATCTTCGCCTCCCTGATCTCCGGCGCCATCCTCGAGCTGAATGGAACGTTCGGCATCTCCGGCTGGAAATGGCTGTTCATCCTCGAAGGCGTGCCGCCCATCATCCTGGGGATCGTCGGCATCTTCTACCTGACCGACCGCCCGCAGCAGGCGAAATGGCTGTCGACGGCGCAGCGCAACTGGCTGACCGGCGCGCTGGAGCGCGACGCCAAGGCGACCGGGGTGGTGCATGCCGAGGGCGTGCTCAGGACCATCACCAAACCGATGGTGCTGCTGTTCGGCTTCTGCAATTTCGGCCTGTTCTGCGGGCTGGCGTCGCTGTTCCCCTGGCTGCCGCAGATCATCAAGTCGTTCGGCCTGCCGAATTCCCAGGTCGGCTTCGTGACGGCGATCCCGCCGATCGCCGGCCTGATCGGCATGATCGCCTTGTCGCGGCACTCCGATCATGTCGGCGAGCGCTTCTATTATGCGGCGACGACTTTCGTGATCGCGGCCGCCGGCTTCGCGATCGCCGCCTTCTCGACAGCGCCGATCTGGATCATCATCGGCTTCATGGTCGCCAATGTCGGCGTCTACGGCACGCAGGCGGTGTTCTGGACCATCCCGCAGTCCTACATGTCGCGGCAGAGCGCGCCGGGCGCGATCGGCCTGGTCGGCATGATCGGCAGCATCGGAGGTGCGACGATCCCGATCGTGATCGGACGCGCCAAGGACGCCTCGGGCAGTTTCACCATCGGGTTCCTCGTGGTAACAGGCGTCCTCCTCCTCGCGGCGGTCCTGGTCTTGATCGCCCGCTCTCAACTCGTGAAAGAATGAAAAGCCGGACTGCCACAAGCCGAACCAAGGCGACTGCCCCGCGTCGCGCCCCGCAAGAGGACGCACGCTCCGAACTGGTGATTGATTTCGAGCGTTACGTGCCGACGGTGCTGTCGAGCCTGGTCGCGAAGCTGCGCGCCAACGCCAACGCGTTCTTCCCGCAGGCCTATGGCGTCTCGCTCGCGGAATGGCGGGTGCTGTCCTTCCTCAGGGAGCACGAGCCCGCAAGCGCCTACGACATCTGGACCAACGCGCAGCTGGACAAGGCCGTCGTCAGCCGCGAGACGACGTCGCTCAAGAAAAAGGGTCTGATCGAACTGACCCCGGTCCGCGGCAGTGCCCGGAACCGGACCGAGATCCGCCTGACAGCCCAGGGCGTGGCGCTGCTCGACCGCAGCCTCGACGAAATCCTGCGCCGGCACAGCAACCTCACGGCCGGCCTCGACGCCAAGGCGCTCGATGCTTTCTTCCGTGTCGTCGATCACATCGAGCACCGTATTCCTCACATGGCCGACCAGTCCGGAGATGCCGTGCCGGCGCACGCACCGGTCAAGCGGATTGCGAAGCGGAGGCCGCCGAGCGGCGCCTGAAAGCGACGGGCCGGGAAGACGGCGAGCGCGCAGACGAAAATGCGAGTCACGTGGCGGTGAGTGCACAGGGAACCCGGGCGTAATTTATGTTTCAGTAAGCAAGTTGTAGCTAGGATCGATCAGTGCGTTGCGTATGGGAGACTTCCAGTGATCGACTTTGACGAACTTCGTAGTATCGCCGCGGATGTTCGTATCTTCATCGACGCATCGGAAGACAAGGGCGGTGCCTTGAAGGCCATCGTCGACGCCTATGACGTCGTGCTCGGTATCTTCCCGGCTGGCCCCGGAATGGACCTTCACGTGGTCAAGGGCAACGAGGTGCTCAATCACATCGCACAGACCCAGGCCTCGACCGGCTTCACGCACACCGCCATCGCATTCCAGACCCGCGAACAGGCGGTTGCGCTTGAGCACTTGATGGCGGCCTAACGATCGGCGCGCTGCCAAAAGCTGCGCATTTCGCTTTAGGATCAAACGATTGCCCGCCATTCAGCGGGCGATATGCACTTTGTGCCAGTCCCCCCGCCAACGTGCGCGGTCTGCCAAAACGACGCCCCCGCCCCGTCAATTCCGCACCGTCGTCCGCGTTGCCTTCCCGAGCAAAACCGGCAAGAATCCCGTTCACGATTCCGCCGTGGGAAGCGTGGATATGGGCAAGCATCTGTCGGTTCACACCGGCGAGCTTGACGGCTTCGAGGGGCTCCACGACGCCGTCAAAGGTTCGCATGTCGAAGTCATGCAGCTCGAGCGCGGCAAGCTGCGCGGCACCTTGTCTCACGTCGGGATCGGCGATTTTTCGCTCAGCATCGGCGCGTTCAATGTCGGGGTCCGCACCCAGCGCACGTCCGCCGACGACAAGCTGATCATCGGAATGCTGCTCCATGCGACGGACCGCGTCACGCACTGGGCATTCGACATGCAGCCGGCCGACGTGCTGGTGATCCCTCCGTCGGTCGAGCATGACGGGGTGTTTCACCGGGCCTCGTCCTATGCGGCGATTCGCTTTGACATGGCCGATCTTCCCGACCTGTTCGGCGGCGAACCGCGGCTCGCCGATGCCGAAACATGGCAGGCGAAGAACCACTTTCGTGCCGACCCGGCCATCGGCATGAGCGCTGCCGACCGGCTGCCGCAGATCATCTCGCATCTCGCCCGGTATCCGGACGCGCTGTCGGAAGCGTCGGCCGAATTCTGGAAGCGCGCGATCATCGACTGCGTGACCGCGACGGTTGTCACGTCGCTGCCATCAGACGGAACCAGCTATCTGCCGTCGGCGATGAAGCTGGTGCGCGACGTCGAGGACTATCTGCACGCCGCCGGCGCCCGCCCGGTCCATGTCTCGGAAATCTGCACCGAGCTTCGGCTGTCGCGGCGCAGCCTGCACCGCGCCTTCCACGAGGTGTTCGGCGTCGGCCCGGTAACGTTCCTGCGCTACAAGCGGCTTTGCATGATCCGTTCGATCCTGCGCGAAAGCCGGCCGGAGCAGACCACCGTTTCCAAGGTTGCGATCGAACAGGGCTTCATCGAGCTCGGGCGTTTCTCGCAATATTACCGCGCGATGTTCGGGGAATACCCGTCGCAGACGCTCGGCTACGCCGGTTAGACCGAGCCGGCCGCCGCGCCTGCGCAGGCTCATTTCGATCGCCCCGGATCGCCATTGCCGGACAGCACCTGCGCGGCGCCGCCGACGCCGCGGCGGAAGGCTTCATCGAAGGTGACGCCGCGGAACTGCCATTTGTAGTCCCGGCCGTGCCAGGCCATCCGCCATTGCGTGGCCCAGCCGAGGTCCTTGTCATCCCAGACCAGTTTCCCGACCAGGGTGGCCTCGCCGCCCTGCGGCGTTACGATCGAGTTCAACTTCGCCGGCGGCTCCTTCAGGAGCTCCGCCGCCGTGACGCTGGCGCGCGCCAATGCGGCCGTATCCGGCAGCACGAAGCGCATGCCGCGCTTGCCGGCCGCAGCCGCGAGCGCGTCGCGCTGCAAATCGGACTGCGTCCCGTCCGACGTGACGATATAATCCTTCGGACCATGCAGCATCTCGACGAGGACACCGAGCTCCGGCCGCTGCGATCGCCACGGCTTGAGCCCGAGCTTGCCGAGAATGCCGTCGACCTTCTTGTCGTCGAACGCCACCGTCAGGTCGTAGGGCCGGTCGCGGGTGCCCTGCTCGTCATGATGCGGCTTGCCGGCATATTGGTCGTGATAGTCGAAACTGGCGACGAACTCCTTGGCCCTGGATTTGTAGCCTGCGAGACGGCGGTCGCTTGCCAGCATCGGCTGCCCGGAGACCTTGATCAGGACGTCCTCCAGACATGCACCGAAGCCGATGATGCGGTTCGGCTCGCCCTGGCCGGTGACGACGGTCTGCGCGCGGTAAAGGCTGTCGTCGGCCGCCGCCATCACGATACCGCAACAGGTCAAAGCCGCAGCGAGCAGCACGCGGACCACGCTGCGTGCGAGCGTGGCGATCGGATTGCGCTTCGTCTCAAGCAAGGCAGCCATGGTCACCTCCGCCCGGTCACATCATCGAGGGCACAGCTTGGCGGTATTTTTCGGTAGCGCCAAGGTGTTCGGGCATGGGCGCCATTTCACCGGCGGCACCGCGCGCTATGGCCACGCGGGGCCAGGCTGACATATGCTTGGTACATGTGCGGCGGCGCCGAGAGCGCGGCCCAAGACGACAACACCGACAAGAACATTCAGCAGGAGACGTCCCGTGAAATGCTATGAATTGCAAGGCCCCGGCGGCGTCGACGCGCTTGCGCTGGTCGACAAGCCGGTTCCGCAGGCCGGCCACGGCGAAGTCCTGGTGCGGCTGAAGGCGGCGACGCTGAACTATCGCGACCTGCTCACGGTCAAGGGCGGCTACGGCTCGCGGCAGAAATTTCCGCTGGTACCGGTCTCCGACGGCGCCGGCGTCGTCGAGTCGGTCGGCCCCGGAGTGAGAAGCTTCGCACCCGGCGATCGCGTGATCGGCAGCTTTTTCGAAAGCTGGCTCGGCGGCGAGCCGAGCGAGGCGCGGATGCGCGCAGCACTCGGCGGCAGCGTCGACGGCGTGCTGACCGAGTACCGCGTCTTCCCGGAGCACGCGCTGGTGCGCACGCCGGACCATCTCAGCGACATCGAGGCTGCCGCATTGCCGTGCGCCGGCCTCACCGCGTGGAGCGCGGTGGTCAAGCTCGGCGACATCAAGCCGGGACAGACGGTGCTGACCCAGGGTACCGGCGGCGTCTCGCTGTTCGCGCTGCAATTCGCCAAGATGTGCGGCGCCCGCGTCATCGCCACCTCGTCCAGCGACGCCAAGATCGCGCGGCTGAAACAACTCGGCGCCGATGTCACGCTCAACTACAAGGCCACCCCCGATTGGGGCAAGAAGGCGCGCGAGCTGACCGGGCGCGGCGTCGATCTGGTCGTCGAGGTCGGCGGCGTCGGCACGCTGAACGAGTCGATCCGTGCCACCAGGATCGGCGGCACGATCGCCTTCATCGGCGTGCTCGCCGGCCCCGCCTCCTCCGACAGCCGGCTGCCGCTGATGGTGATGCAGCAGCAGCGGCTGCAGGGCGTCACCGTCGGCTCGATCGAGGACCTGCAGGCGCTGTGCGACGGCATCAGCATGCACGGCGTCAAGCCTATGATCGACAAGGTGTTCGCGTTCGATGAGGTCAAGGACGCCTTCGCCCACATGGCAAGCGGCGCGCATTTCGGCAAGATCGCGATTGCGATCGGCTAGCACCGTCGCGGCCAAGCCCTAGCGCCCCGTGAACTGGGCCTTGCGCTTCTCGACGAAGGCCTTGCGGCCTTCCTGCGCATCGGCGCTTTCGCGGATCACCTGCTGCAGCTCGATCTCGCGGCGGAACTGCTCGGCGTAGCTCGCGTGCTCGCTCTCCTCGAGCAGCTGCCGTGTCGCGACCAGCGCGCGCGTCGGGCCATCGGCGAGGCGACCGGCGAGCGCCTTCGCCTCGTCGAGCAGCTTCGCGTCATCGACGACGTCGCGCACCAATCCCCACTCCTTGGCCCGCTCGGCCGACAGCGGCTCGTTCAGCAGCATCAGGTCGAGCGCCCGTTGGCGCCCGATCAGGCGCGGCAGCAGCCAGGTCGAGCCGAGGTCGGGCACCAGGCCGATCCGGCTGAACACCTGGATGAAGCTCGCCGAGCGCGCGGCCAGGATGATGTCGCCGGACATCGCAAGGCTGAAGCCGCCGCCGGCTGCGACGCCGTTGGCCGCGACCACCACCGGCATCTGGCACTCGCGCAGAGCCTGCATCGCCGGCCAATAGTGCTTCATCACGCCGACATAGATGTTGTCGCCGAGCGAGTTGAACGCCTTGAGATTCTGCCCGGAGCAGAAGCCGCGCCCCTCCCCGGTCAGGATCAGGGCGCGAATACCGGGGTCGACACCCATCTCGCCGATCGCGTGCGCGAGATCGCCGAGCAGTTCCGGCGTCATCGCGTTCAGGCTGGCCGGATCGTTCAGCGTCAGGATACCGACCTTGCCGTCCCGTTCGCGCTTCACACCGTTCATTTTCCGCTCCCTGAAATTGGTTCTTGTTGTTGCACTGACAGTGCCATGCCTGACATGCTACGCCAACGCGCCCCACCCGCAACAAGAACAGCGAAAGCAACGCCATGTCCGACCGGTTCTCCAACTCGCAAGTGATCCGCAAGCCCGCCGTCAGCGCCAAGGGCGGCATCGTCGCCGCGCAGTCGCGCAAGGCGGCCGAGGTCGGCGCGGAGGTCTTGGCAGCGGGCGGCGATTGCGTCGACGCCGTGATTGCAACCACCTTTGCCCTTGGCGTGCTGGAGCCGTGGATGAGCGGCGCCGGCGGCGGCGGCGCGATGGTGCTGTATCGCGCCAAGGAGAACCGCGTCGAGGTGATCGACTATGGCATGCGCGCGCCCGACGGCCTGCGCCTCGAGGATTATCCGCTGACCGGCGGCGCGGCCTCCGACCTGTTCCCCTGGGCTCGCGTCAAGGACGACCGCAACCTGCACGGCCCCGGCTCGATCGCGGTGCCCGGCGTCGTCGCCGGCATGGAAGAGGCGCATCGCCGCCACGCCAAAATGCCCTGGAAGGATTTGCTGGCGCCGAGCGTCAAGCTCGCCGGCGAAGGCCTGCTGGTCGATTGGTGGACCACCGGGATGATCGCAAGCTCCGCTGCCGATCTGCGGCGCTATCCCGCCAGCGCCGCGGCGTATCTGCTGGATGGCCTGCCGCCGAATGCGCAATGGGGCATCAAGTCTGTGGTCCGCATGCCGCAGGACACGCTGAAGGCGACGATGGCGCAGCTTGCCGCGGCGGGCCCGCGCGATTTCTACGAAGGCGATCTGGCGCGCAGCATCGCCGACGATATCCAGGCCGCCGGCGGCGCGCTGTCGGTGCGCGATCTCGCCGCCTTCCGCGCCCATCTGCGCGAGCCGCTCAAGATTCCCTATCGCGGCGGCACGGTCTACGCGACGCCGGAACTGACCGCGGGGCCCACCATGGCGCGCACGCTCGGTCTCCTGCAGAAGGCGCTCACGCCCGCGCAGGGCGGTCCGGACGCTGTAGCCTACGCGGCCTATGCCGAGGCACTGCAAGCCGCCTATCGCGAACGGCTGAAGGACATGGGCGACGTCGACGGCCGCCGCGCGCTCGGCGCGGAGGCGATCGCCCCATCCTGCACCACGCATTTCTCCGCGGTCGACCGCGACGGCAACATGGCCGCGGTGACGCAGACCCTGCTGTCGACCTTCGGCTCCAAATTCGTGACGCCGAACACCGGGCTCACCATGAACAACGGCATCATGTGGTTCGATCCGGTGCAAGGCAATCCGAACTCGCTCGCGCCCGGCAAGCGTTGCCTGACCAACTACACACCCGTCGTGGCGCAAGCCGCCGACGGCCGCACGCTTGCTGTGGGCGCATCCGGCGGCCGTCGCATCCTGCCCGCGGTGTCGCAGCTGCTCTCCTTCGTGATGGATTACGGCATGGATCTCGACACCGCGATCCATCAGCCACGCATCGATGCCAGCGAGGGCGCGGTCGTGATCGGCGATGTCCGCCTGCCGCAAGCTGTGCGTGAGGCGCTGCGCGGCCGCTTCGACTATGAGGAGGCACGCATCCAGACCCAGCCAAAGAAGTTCGCCTGCCCCAGCATCGTGCTGCGCGATGGCACGACAAACAGCGGCGCCACCGAGCCGTTTCATCCGTGGAGCGATGCAATCGCGGAAGGATGAGAAGGTCACGGCGCGATAACAACAACAATCTCGGGAGGGCCGTCATGAACTACCAACAGATCGCATGCGACGTCGACGGCTCCCTGATGGTCGTCACGCTCAACCGGCCCGACAAGCTCAACGCCTACACCGGAACGATGGGCGCGGAGATCGCCGACGCGTTCCAGCGCGCCGATGAGGACGACGGCGTCCGCGCGATCATGGTCACCGGCGCGGGCCGCGCGTTCTGCGCCGGCGCCGACGTCTCCGGCGGCGCGAGCAGCTTCGACACCTCCGGCAGCCACGGCGCCGGTGTGTTCGCAAGCGCCGGCCAGCGCAGCGGCCGCTTCGTCGAGGCCATCTTCAACTGCCGCAAACCTTCGATCGCCGCGATCAACGGCGCTGCGGTCGGCGTCGGCATCACCATGACGCTGCCGATGGATATCCGCATCGCATCGCGCGGCGCCAAGATCGGCTTCATCTTCGCGCGCCGCGGGCTGGTGCCGGAGGCCGGCAGCGCCTGGTTCCTGCCAAAGCTCGTCGGCCTGCCGCAGTCGTTGCGCTGGTGCCTGTCCGGCCGCACCTTCGATGCAGACGAGGCCCTGCAAGGTGGCCTCGTCAGCGAGGTGGTCGAGCCGGACGCCCTACTGGAGCGGGCACGGCAGATCGCCCACGAGATGACGGCGGAGACCTCGGCCGTGTCGATCGCGCTGACCCGCCAAATGCTCTGGCGCTTCGCCGGCGCGCCCGACCCGTTCGAACTGCTCGCGATCGACAAGCCGATGTCGGTCGAGCGCGGCGGCCACGCCGACGTGCGCGAAGGCGTGCAGTCCTTCATCGAGAAGCGGAAACCGGCCTTTCCGGGCAAGGTCTCGCAGGACATGCCGAGCCAGTATCCCTGGTGGCCGGTGGAGGATTGACGCGGGGTCGCATCGTGCTTCGAGCCGATGTCGCGCC
Organism: Bradyrhizobium sp. INPA03-11B; assembly: GCF_040446015.1. Classification (NCBI taxonomy): domain Bacteria; kingdom Pseudomonadati; phylum Pseudomonadota; class Alphaproteobacteria; order Hyphomicrobiales; family Nitrobacteraceae; genus Bradyrhizobium; species Bradyrhizobium sp. INPA03-11B. Next base: position 5,622 of record NZ_JASGSR010000119.1, on the reverse strand, counting down.
TCGCCCACCACTGTCGTCCCGGGAAAGCCGGGACCCATAGTCCGCGGCGGGTGTTGTGATCGGGATTCGTCGTCCCAACATCGCTCACCAATAACCATTCGTGGTTATGGGTCCCTGCTTTCGCAGGGACGACGGTGAGGATGGTTCACGATTCAAGACGCCAAATTGCGCAGTGTCATCACCCGCGAAAGCGGGTGATCCAGTATTCCAGAGACGGTTGTGCTTGAGCCGAGAGGCCGCGGCGTACTGGATCGCCCGGTCCCGTCTACGCCAAGGCTTCGACGAGGCTACAAGTCCCTGGCGCGCCGAAGCTTTAGCGGAGGCGGCGAGCCGGGCGATGACAGGTGAGGGTCGTGTTCAATCGGCAACACCCTCGAGCGGACGCCGCGGCATGGACCGAATCCATCGCTGCGCTATAGTGAGACGCCTTGGTCAACGATGGTTGGAGCACCGCGGATGATTACCTGCTACCTGCGTTATGAGATCAGGCTGGGCAAGCTCGCCGACTTCGAGGCCTATGCCACCATGTGGCTTGAGCTGCTGCCGCGGTTTGGCGGCATCCATCACGGCTACTTCCTGCCATCGGAAGGCGCGAGCGACGTCGCGTTGGCGATGTTCAGCTTTCCGAGCTTCGCCGCCTACGAGCAATATCGGAAGGATTCCGCCGCCGATCCGGACGTGCAGAAAGCGATAGCTTTCGCCAAGGAGACCGGCTGCTTCACGCGCTATGATCGGTCGTTCTTCCGGCCGTTGTTTCCGAAGGCGGCGTAAGGTCCGGGAGGCCAGCTGCGGGGGCATTCGCGCCGATCGACCACTCCCGGTTTCGATCGCCTACACCCCGAGCTTGTCCCGCACCCGCCCGGTGAGCACCGCCGTGGTGACGCCGACCCGCCAGAAGACGTGCATCGGGATCGGCTTGATGCCGGTCACCGGCATGTCGATCTCCGCCTTGACACCGCCGACCAGGCGGCGGGCGAGTTGCGCGCCCATCGCGGTCGAGAGCGCGACGCCGCGGCCGTTGCAGCCGAGCGAGATCAGCAGGTTTTCCGCGGGCTCATGGACGTGCGGATAGTGATCGGCGGTGATGGCGAGGCGGCTGTTCCAGCCATGGGTCCAATTGATGCCCCTGAGCTGCGGCCACAGCCGCTCGGCGTAGCGGATCAGATAGGCGACGTCGGCCGGCTTGCTGATCCAGCGCATCGGACCGCGACCTCCCATCAAGAGCCGATTGTGCTGGTCGATACGGTAATAGACCGTGATATGACCGCTCTCGTAGAGCACCGGGCGCGTTGGCATGATCGAACGCGCGACCGCGTCGGACAGCGGCGCGGTGGCTGCGATCGACGAGAACACCGGCACGATGGTGCGGCGAAGCGCCGGCCAGAGATCATCGGTAAAGCCATTGGTCGCGAGCAGCACCTTGTCGGCGTGCACGACCGCACACGGCGTCTCGATCCGCCAGCGATTGCCGTCGCGGCGCAGCGACAGCGCCGGCGTCTCGCCATGGACGGCAACGCCGGCCCCGATCGCGGCGCGCGCCAGACCCCGCGCGTAACTCAGCGGATGCAGATCGCCGCCGCGCGCATCGAGCATCGCGCAGAGGTAGCGGTCGCTGCCGGTCATCTCGCGTAGTTCGGCGGCGTTGAGCAGCTTCACCGGCATGCCGCGCTGGATGCACTGTTTCGCTGTGGCCGCGATCGCCGCGGCACTGGCCTCGTTGTAGGCGGCGCGCAGCGTGCCGTTCTGCCGCGCCTCGCACGGGATCTGGTAACGGCGGATCAGATCATGGGTGAAGTTGGTGGTGCCGTAGGAAAATGCGATCATGCGGCGGCCGAGATCGGCGCCGAAATCCTGCTCGATCTGGTCGGGGTCGTGCTTCAGCCCGGGATTGGTCTGCCCGCCATTGTTGCCGGATGCACCCCAGCCCGGCTCCTGCGCCTCCAGCACGATCGCAAGCACGCCCTGCTCGGCAAGATGCAGCGCGGTCGACAGCCCGGTGAAGCCGCCGCCGATGATCGCGACCGGCACGGTCTTGTCAGATGTTAGCAGGGGTGTTGGCGTCGCCTCGACCGCGGTGTCGGCATAGAGGCTCGGGGGGAGAGGAAGGCGGGTGGAAGTGGTCATAGGAAGTTACCGAACTGAGACGAGATGATGAGGATGTGCAGGCGCTGCCACGCACTCCCTTCACCTCTCCCGCTTGCGGGGGAGGTCGTATCGCATCGCAGATGCGATACGGGTGGGGGCTTTCTCCACACAAAGACTCCGACTCGTGGCGAGACCCCCACCCCGGCCCTCCCCCGCAAGCGGGAGAGGGAGGACGGCGCCGATGCGGCAGCCTCTCGATCCGATGTCACCATGATCAAATCACAGCGGATGCAGCACGCGGCGCAGGAAATCCTGGGTACGCGGGTGCTGCGGTTGGTTGAGGACGGATTTGGCGGCGCCCTGCTCGACGATGACGCCGCCATCGATGAACAGCACGCGGTCGGCGACGTCGCGGGCAAAGCCCATCTCATGGGTGACGACCACCATGGTCATACCGTCATCGGCGAGCTTGCGCATCACCGAGAGCACCTCACCAACCAGTTCGGGATCGAGCGCGGAAGTCGGCTCGTCGAACAGGATCGCCTTCGGCTGCATCGCCAGCGCCCGGGCGATCGCGACGCGCTGCTGCTGGCCGCCGGAGAGCTTTGGCGGATGCACCTCGGCCTTGTCGGCGAGGCCGACCTGCGCCAGCAGCGCGCGGCCGCGGGCGACGGCCTGCTCGCGCGGCTCCTTCTTCACATAGAGCGGGCCCTCGATGACGTTCTCGAGCGCGGTGCGATGCGGAAACAGGTTGAAGCGCTGGAACACCATCGACACCTGTGAGCGGATCGCAACGATCGAGCGGTCGCCCTGATCGACGCGCGCGCCCTCGACGCTGATCTCGCCGCGATCGTAGCTCTCGAGCCCGTTGATGCAGCGCAGGATGGTCGACTTGCCGGAGCCTGACGGACCGATGATGCAGACCACCTCGCTCTTGGCGACGGAGGCGGTGATGCCCTTCAGCACCTCGACCTTGCCAAAGCTCTTGTGGACGTCGCGAAGCTCGATCATTTGCGGTTCGCCTTGTTCTCGAAGTGCCGAACCAGCAGGATGAGCGGAATGCTCATGGTGAGGTACATCAGCGCAACCAGCGTGAACACGCTGGTGTTCTTGAAGGTCGAGGAGGCGATCAGCTTACCCTGCAGCGCGAGCTCGGCGACCGTGATGGTCGAGGCCTGCGAGGAATCCTTCAGCATCATGATCATGATGTTGCCGTAGGGCGGCAGGATGATCCTGACCGCCTGCGGCAGCACCACGCGGCGCATGGTGAGCCACCAGCCCATGCCGATGGTCTGCGCGGCCTCGATCTGCCCCTTGTCGATCGCCTCGATGCCGGCGCGGAAATTTTCCGCCTGATAGGCCGAATAGGCGATGCCGAGCCCGATGATCGCGGCCTGCAACGCTGAGAGCGCGATGCCGAAATCGGGCATCACGAAATAGATGTAGAACAGCAGCACGATGATCGGAATGCCGCGGATCACATTGATCAGCGCGGCACTGAGGCCGACAAGGATGCCGATGCCGGACACCCGCATCAGCGCCCACACCAGCCCGAGCACGGTCGACAGCAACAGCGAGCCGACCGTGACGACGATGGTCAGCCAGACACCCTGCAACAGGATCGGCACGAACTCGACGGCATCGTGGAAGAATTTTTGCATCGGCTCACATTATGGAAGCGTCATTGCGAGCGGAGCGAAGCAATCCATCGGTCCGCAAACACGGAGAGATGGATTGCTTCGTCGCAAGCGCTCCTCGCAATGACGCGGAGAATGCAGTGAAGCTCAATGCCAACTCTCATCGGGGCACACGCCGTCACGACGCACTCGCCTTCTGGCCCCACTTCTCCAGAATCTTAGCGATCGTGCCGTTGGCCTTCAGCTTTGCCAGCGAGGCGTTGATCTTGGCGAGCAGCTCGGTGTCGCTCTTGCGGACGCCGATCGCGACGGTGCCGACGGTGACCGGCTTGTAGCCGTCGACCAGACGGACGTCGGCGAAATTGCCTTGCTGCAGATTGTAGGCGAGGATCGGATAGTCGGCGAAGCCGGCCTTGAGGCGGCCCGCGTTCACGTCGCGCAGGATGTCGGGAATGGTGTCGTAGACCTTCACCTCGCTGAACAGCCCGGTCTTCTTCAGCGCATCGACAAAGGCCGTTCCGACCTGGGCGCCAACCACCGTGCCCTTCAGATCCTCCTGCGTGGCATAGGCCTTGGTGTCGGTCTTCGGCACCACCAAGCCCTCACCATAGGTGTAGACCGGATCGGAGAAGTCGATCACCTCCTTGCGCGCGGCGGTGGCGAACATCGCGGCGGCGATGATGTCGATCTTGTTCGCGGTCAGCGAGGGGATCAGCGCCGAGAACTGCATCGGCTCGATCTGCACGGTAAAGCCGGCGTCCTTGCCGATCTCGGTGGCGAGATCGACCATGATGCCCTGGATCGAATTGGTCTTGGTGTCGAGGAAGGTGAAGGGAATGCCGGTCGGCGTCGAGCCGACCTTGAGCACCTGCTGCGCCACTGACGGCGCGCTCACGGCAAGGGCAAGCGCCGCGACCGCGGCCTGAACGAGACGCTGAAAGGACATCGCACCACCTCCCGAAGCTGGCCTTGGCGCCGTATCGCCCGCGAGTTTCGCGCTTTTGGTTGCGGGCGACGCCGTTCCGGCCTATTTTCACCAATATGAAATTGTGGTCACGAAACCGCAGCCAATGCAAGCGGTTTTCATGCACATGAAGGAAGCTGTGTGACGTGAGTGGCGGCAGGAGAATGCGCAAGAGCGCGGCAGCGAAGCCCGTGACGGCACGCCGCGCGGCCAAAAAGCCGGCCAAGAAGCTGGATAAGAAGCCGGCCGAGCCCGCGATGGATCTCGCGGTCGGACGCCGCATCCGCGACCTGCGCCGCAGCAAGCAGATGTCGCTGGAGCTGGTTGCCGCGCGCACCGATTTGTCGATCGGCTTCATCAGCCAGATCGAGCGCGGCCTTTCGTCGCCCTCGCTGCGCGTGCTGGCGACCTTGGCCGACGTGCTCGGCGTCGGCATCGCCGCGCTGTTTGGCGCGACACCGAAGGATGACAACACCGGCGGCGTCGTGACCCGCGAGGTGCAGCGCGCCGAGCTGAAACTGTGGCGCACCGGAATCTCAAAGCAGCTGCTGAGCCCCGCCGGCAGCGAGAGCGGGCTCAATCTGTTCCTGGTGCATCTCGAACCCGGCGGCAACACCGGCGACGAGTTCTATACCCATGACGGCGAAGAGGCCGGCCTTGTGCTGCAGGGCGAGATGACGCTGACGGTGGACACCGAGACCTGGACGCTGAAGCAGGGCGACAGCTTTCGCTTCGCAAGCCGCCGCCCGCACCGGTTCTCCAATCCGGCGCGCGATGCCAAGGCCGTGGTGCTGTGGGTGAACTGCGTGACGGCGGCGGGATAAGGCATCGCTCCCTCACCGTCGTCCCGGCGAAAGCCCTAGGGCATGCACAGATCTCTGAGGCTCCATCCTGCGGCGACGGCGTGGAAGTGTTCGAGGCCGGTTTTGAAGGTGA
>NZ_JASGSR010000118.1:0-23884 GCF_040446015.1 Bradyrhizobium sp. INPA03-11B | reverse complement strand
TTGGCATTGTGTCCGGTGCGCTGATAGTTCTGCCGCGCGCCGTCGACCACGACCGCGACGCGGCCGAAGTCCTGCAGGCCGCGGATATTGATGACCGTCGCCGGATCGTCGCCGCGCTCCTGGAACGAGACGCCGGGCACGTTATAGAAAATGTCGGAGACCCGGTTCGGCTGCAGGCCCTGAATCTTCTCCAGCGTGACGGAGCTGACCGGCGCCAGCGCGTCGATGGCGCGCTCTTCGGTCTTGGACGCCACCGCCGTGATGGTGTCGAGCGACTGCACCGGCACCGCGCCGATCTGCGCACGCGCATTCATCGCAGGCTGTGCCGCCGCTTGCTGTTCGACGGCAGGCTTCGGCTTGCGTTTGGCCTGCTTCGGCCGCTCGGTCGCGAGACGCGTAGCCGACGCATCGGCCGTTTGCGCCACACCGCTCTGCGGCAACGCTGCCGAAATTGAAAACACCGACGCACCCAAAATCAAGGCGCGCGAAACCCTAGCCCCGTCAGCCATTCTAGCCCCAGCCCGATCATCGCTTTGTCTGATTTGGCTGGCGTGCGCTCCACCGAGCGGCTTGCTGGCTACGTTGCGATGCAAGCCACACACTTGCATCGCGTGATGATTGGTTACGGGCCGGCAACAAAACGGTCAAGAATGCGGCGATGCTGTTTACATCGATTGTAAAGTGCAGACGTTGGAATGCGGCTACGCCCGCTTATACAAGCAGGCATCATTTGACGATTTCGAAGGCGCAGCATCACGAGAATGTCGGCAACTTCCGGAGACAACATCGACGCGGCAAAACAAGCCGTATCAGCGTCTGATGCGGCGAAAACGCTCATCATGCGCGGGAATCGCCTCGACAGCCGCGACCTGTTCTCGGCCGAGCGCGAGATCATCATCGTGCATGGCGAAGAACATTACCGCTTGCGGTTGACCTCGCAGAACAAGCTGATCCTGACCAAGTGACGGCCCCGATGACAATTTGTCGCACGCTCGCTCTGCTCGCATTCTCCTGTCTGCTGCCATCAGGCGCAGCAACCGCCGAGGGTGTCACTGTGAATGACGCGCGCGGCCGCGATGTCGTGATCGGCGATCCTACGCGGATCGTCTCGATCGGCGGCGCGATCACCGAGATCCTCTACGCGCTCGGCTTCGAGGGTCGCATCGCCGGTGTCGATGCGACCAGCCTCTATCCGCCGTCCGCGCTGCGCGACAAGCCCGACGTCGGCTATATGCGCCAGCTGTCGCCGGAGGGCGTGCTCGGCCTGCACCCGTCGTTGGTGCTCGCGGTGCAGGGCTCCGGGCCGAAGGAGACCATGGATGTGCTCGAGGCAGCCAAGGTACCGCTGGTGCTGGTGCCGGAGACGTTCTCGGAGGCCGGGCTGGTCGAGAAGATCAAATTGGTCGGCCACGCCATGGGTGCTGATCCGCGCTCTGCGTGCCTCTCCGCTGCGGTGGAAAGCGATCTCGCACAACTACGCACGCTGCGCGCCAAGGTGACAAAGCCGGTGCGCGTGATGTTCGTGATGTCGCTGCTGAACGGCCGGGCGTTGGTCGCGGGCCACAAGACCGCCGCGGACGAGATCATCCAGCTCGCCGGCGGCGTCAACGCGATCGACGGTTACGACGGCTACAAGCCGGTCAATGACGAGGCCATCGTGGCGGCGGAGCCGGACGTCGTGCTGTCGATCGATCGCGGCAAGGACTCGCTGACGTCAGAGGCCGTGTTCGTGCATCCGGCCTTCGCGCTGACGCCGGTCGCGGCCAACAAGGCGTTCATCTCGATGGAGGGGCTTTACCTGCTCGGCTTCGGGCCGCGCACCGCGGCGGCAGCACGCGATCTCTCGGTCAAGCTTTATCCGGCGCTGGCGCCGGCGGCCGACACCTTCAAGCCGGCGGTGCTGACCGCAAACTGCCGGCAATGAGCGCGCTGGCCGAACGCAGCGCGCGCGGGAAACAACGGCGTGCCGGCATGTCGCTGCGGCCGGCGGCGACACTCACTTTGCTCTGCTTGTTTGCGGCGCTCACAGCCGCAGCGCTCGTCGCCCTGACGGTCGGGGCCGCTGGCATTCCGTTGGTACGGCTTCCGGCCGCGCTCGGCCTGTGGGCAGACGGCGCGGCCAACCCGCTGCTGGTGCGCGACCAGCTCGTGATGTGGTCGATCCGGATCCCGCGGATCGCGGCAGCGGCGATGGTCGGCGGACTCCTTGCCGTATCAGGCACAATCATGCAGGGCCTGTTCCGCAACCCTCTCGCCGACCCCGCGCTGGTCGGCGTCTCCTCCGGCGGCGCGCTTGCGGCGGCGGCGGCGATCGTGTTCACCGACAGCCAGTTCGGCGAGAGCCTGCGCTTCCTGCAACACCAGCTGTTGCCGGTCGCGGCCTTTGCCGGCTCGCTGATCACGACCATCGTGCTTTATGGCATCGCGAGCCGCGGCGGCCGGACGTCGATCGCGATCTTCCTGCTGGCCGGGCTTGCGATCGCTGCGATCGCCAATGCCGGCATCGGGCTCCTGGTCTTCGTCGCCGACGACCGCCAGCTCCGCGACATCACCTTCTGGATGCTGGGTTCGCTGAGCGGTGCGACCTGGAGCAAGCTCACGGCGCTCGCGCCTGTGCTGGCCGTTGCGCTGATCGCCTGCCTCTCGATCGCACGCGGGCTCGACGTGCTGGTACTCGGCGAGGCCGAGGCGTTCCACAGCGGCGTCGATGTCGAACGGCTGAAGCGGATCTCGATCGTGCTGGTGTCGGCGATGACCGGGGTCGCGGTTTCGGTGTGCGGCGTGGTCGGCTTCGTCGGCATCGTGGTGCCGCATCTGCTGCGTCTGGTGATTGGACCGGCGCATCGCCTCTTGCTGCCTGCCTCGATCTTGCTCGGCGCGATCCTGCTGGTCGGCGCCGACACCGTGGCGCGCACCATCGTGGCGCCGGCGGAAATGCCGATCGGCATCCTGACCGCGGCGATCGGCGCGCCGCTCTTCCTCGCCATGCTGCTGCGCCAGCGAGGATTGGTGTCGCTATGAGCGTACTGCTCGAAGCGCAGGCGGTATCGATGACGGTCGGCGGCGCAACGCTGGTCGATGCTGTCTCGTTGCAGATTGCCGCTGGCGAGATGGTCGCGATCGTCGGCCCCAACGGCGCCGGCAAATCGACCCTGTTGCGGATGCTGTCCGGCGACATCAGGCCGTCCCGCGGCACGATCACGCTCAGGCAGCGCGACCTCGGCGCCTACGTTCCGCGTGAGCTGGCGCAGCACCGCGCGATGCTGTCGCAGCACGTCAACGTCACCTTCCCGTTCACGGTCGAGGAAATCGTCAGCATGGGTGCCGGCGAAAGCCCGCGCGCCGTGGCGCGTGCGCTGGTCGCCGCGGCGCTGGACGAGGTCGGGCTTTCGCACTTCCGGTTCAGGCAATTGCCGACGCTGTCCGGCGGCGAGCAGCAGCGCGCGCATTTCGCCCGCGTGCTGGTCCAGCTCGCCTGCGGCGAGGCGCTGCACGGGCCGGGGCTCCTGCTGCTCGATGAGCCGACGTCGAGCCTCGATCTGCGGCATCAGATCGACCTGGTCGAGACCGCGCGGCGGCGCGCCAAGCGCGGCACCGCCGTGATCGCGATCCTGCACGACCTCAACCTTGCGATGCGGTTCGCCGACCGCATCCTGCTGCTGCATCGCGGGCGGCTTGCCGTCGATGGCGACCGTTCCGCTGCGATGCAGGCCGACACGCTCCGGCAGATCTTCGAGATCGACGCGGCGATCGAGTACACCGGCAACGGCGTGCCGTTCCTGCTGCCGCAAACGATGCGGCCGGTCGGCAAGGCGACGTAACGCCGCAAGGCTTATCCCATCGCAACATCGGCGATTCACAAAACTGTCAGCCGGCTGTAACAGGCGCCTCGGAGAACACCGCATCGCTTATCTCGTCGTGTCTTTTCTTGGGAGATCAACCATGCGCCTGTCCCTGCTCTATTCCGTCGCCTCGATCCTGCTCGCCACATCGGCGTTCGCGCAGAGCGAGGGCGGATTTCCGGCGACGCTGGCAGGACACGCCGTGATGCCGGCGGAAAGCTTCATCGACGCTCCAGCCGATGCGCCGGCCGATTTGAAGACCTCCGGCAAGTACACCACCGGCAAGCGGGTCGATGCGATCGGCACCGTGATGGGCAGGTCCTACGAGCGGCCGACCGGCGTGTCGCTGCCGTTCAAGGGCCAGCCGCTGCAGGGCCATTCCGGCATCAAGGCGATGTCCGACGGCACGTTCTGGGTGATCACCGACAACGGTATGGGCTCGCGCTACAACTCGGCCGACTCGATGCTGTATCTGAACCGCTACAAGATGGACTGGACGGGCGGCAAGATCGAGCGCCAGGAGACCGTGTTCCTGCACGATCCCGACAAGAAGGTGCCGTTCCGCATCGTGCATGAGGACACCGCCAAGCGTTACCTCACCGGCGCCGACTTCGACACCGAGGGCTTCCAGATCATCAACGACATCTTCTGGATCGGCGACGAGTTCGGGCCCTATATCCTGAAGGCCGACAAGACCGGCAAGATCCTCGCCGTGTTCGAGACCGTCGCCGACGGCAAGCCGGTGCGCTCGCCGGATCACTGGGCAGTACAGTCGCCCGGCGCGCCCGGCGCGAGCTACACCAACGTCAATCTGCGCCGCTCCAAGGGCTATGAGGGCTTTGCTTCCTCCAAGGACGGCAAGTTCCTCTACGGTCTGCTCGAAGGGCCGCTGTGGGATGCCGACAAGAAGGACTGGGAGAAGGTCGACGGCAAGGAAGCCTCGCGCATCCTCGAATTCGACGTCGCGGCGGAGAAGTTCACCGGGCGCTATTGGCAGTATGTGTTCGAGCAGAACGGCAATGCGATCGGCGACTTCAACATGATCGACCCGACCCAGGGCCTCGTGATCGAGCGCGACAATGGCGAAGGCACCGCCGACAAGGCCTGCCCGCAAGGCCAGCGCGGCGAGAACTGTTTCCCCGACCTCGCCAAGTTCAAGCGCGTCTACAAGATCGAGCTGTCCGACGCCAATGTCGGCAAGCCGGTGCGCAAGATCGCCTATATCGACCTGATGAAGATCCGCGATCCGAACAGGAAGGCCCGCAAGCCGCTCAATGACGGCGTCTACACCTTCCCGTTCTTCACCATCGAGAACGTCGACCGCGTCGACGAGACCCACATCATCGTCGGCAACGACAACAACCTGCCGTTCTCCTCGAGCCGCGACCCGAACAAGGCCGATGACGACGAATTCGTGCTGCTCGAAGTGGGCGATTTTCTGAAGGCGAAGTGAGTCTGCTGCGCTCGCCGCACACAACGGTGTCGTCGCCCGGCTCGACCGGGCGACCCAGTATTCCAGAGGCGGTCGACTTCAACGGATAGGCCGCGGCGTACTGGATGCCCCGCTCAAGGCGGGGCATGACAGTGAATATGCGGAGGCTCGTCCCGTTCTCCTCGCACCTGTTAGCGCGTGGCCATCAGATCAGGTTCAATCCAAAGGTTGTTCTACAATTGCACTTCTAGCAACGCGCTAGATGATGATAGCCTCCGCCGATACTCGAATCGCCTTGAGGCAAATCATGCAAGAGAAATCCAGCCTGACCACCATCGAGGCGCTGATAGCTGCGAGCTTCATTGTGTACCTGACCTGGGATCAAAGCTGGGGCCTTCCGCCGGCATGCGTCGCCCTGATACTCGGCGTGATCGTGTACTTTGCCTATCTGTGCTTGATGCGCCGATTGGTGAGGCTTCATCAAAACAGCTACGGAGCAGTGGCCACGATATTGGCCCTTGCATGGGCCGTATTGGCTTACTTCGCAATGAGCGCGCTGCAGGCTGGGTTCGCCAGCCAGATACCCGACACACTGCTCATGCAACTATGGCCGTGGATCGCGGCGATCGCCGCCTTCATTGGCGCGCTCGCCAGCAAGGTGCGCTTCATGGACGATGTTCGCGACTATGTCCTCGGCCGTCGCGCGCACTGGGACAACCAGCAATGGCTGGAGGAGAACGCCGGCTTCTAGCCGGCGCTCTCTCGCCGAGCGTCACTCCTTCTTGGTCCGGTAATCTCCGAACGTGGTGTCGCGCTGGTCGAGCTGGGCCTTCACGCTGCCGCCGTCGCGGCGGAAGCCTGCCATGTAAGCCTTGCTCGCCTCGGTCGTGAAGGCCAGCGCCTGGATCTCGGTGCCGGCGCGCATCGCGGCGCGGGCGCCCATGATTTCCATCGCACGATGAACTGAGCGCTTGTTGAGCTGCTGCAACTCGATCGGCACCTTTGCCGCGCGCTCGGCAAAATCCAGCGTTCTGCTCTCCAGCTCGCCGATCGGGAATGACCGGGTCGCGTACCCCCATTCGGCGGCCTCACGGCCGGACATCGCGTCGCCGGTCAGCATCAATTCCATGGCGCGGCGCATGCCGACCAGCCAGGGGTGATACTGCATGTCCGGCGGGCTCATCAGCCGCACCGGCGGGTAGCCGATCTGGGCATCGTCGGCGACATAGACCACGTCGCATGCGGTGGCGAGCTCGGTACCGCCGGCGAGGCAATAGCCGTGCACCTGTGCGATCACCGGCTTTGCAAGATCCCAGATCGAGAACCAGCCCTCGACGACATGGCGCGACCATTGGCCGGGGCCGGATGCCGAATGGTAGGGCTGGTCGACGCGGTTATCAGCGGACAGGTCATAGCCCGCCGAGAAGCACGGCCCTGCGCCGCGCAGGATCGAGATCAAAATCCCGGGATCGCGGTCGGCCTGCTCCAGCACCTCGAATATCTCGCCGCGCAGGCGGTTGTTCAGCGCGTTGCGCTTCTCGGGGCGGTTCAGCGTGATGCGGCGGACGCGCGGACGCGGATCATCGACGATGATGTGCTGGTAGCTCATGGATCCTCCCGATCTCAGGCATTTTTGCCCTTGGCAAAGTGATGCCCGAGATCGGGAGTGAAGTCATCGGCTGCCAGCGCAGATCACCCCGCCGGCACCATCACGACGCCCTTGTCCTTCGGCCAGCGCATCCGCCAGGCGAAATTGACGTCACGGACTTCGCCGGGCTTGGCCTCGAACGCCCATTCCAGCACGCCGCGCTTGTCGCGCAAATTGGTGGTCGTCGCCGGGGTCGACGACGGCAGCAGCTCGACCACGATGTCGTCGTTCTCGCTGACCGGGAGCTGATCCTGGATCGCGACCTTGATCGGGAAGTCGTGGCCGTTACGAACCGTGGTCTTGAACGCGCGCTCGTCGGTCTTCGACGTCGTCACGATCAGGCCCGCGGAGCCCTCGTTGCGCTTCACCACCGTGCGTTCGATCTTGACCTTGTCGTCGGCGCCGAAGCCGAGCCGCACGGTCTCGTCCTTGGCGGCGGTGGCCATCCGGCTGCGGCCGACAAAGATGCCGTCGCGGTAGATCGAGACCTGCCCCGGCAGCAGCGGAGCATCGTCGGCCTGCACGAAGCTCGCTTCCAGGAACGCGGTCGGATCGAGCACCGGGACGGCGCGAACCGCGAGATCGGGAGTGATCGTCGCCGTCGCGATGCGCAAGCTCTTGGCACCCTCATTGGCCGCGACGCTGACTCGACCGGGAATTTTGAAGGTGGCCTGGAAGGCGCCGACCTCAGCTGTGGCATCCCGCTCCTCGGCCTGCTTGGACAGATGCTGCTCCATCGGCGGCGCAGCCGGCGCGGGCATCAGCGCCGAGGGCTGTTGCACGCTGTCGAACGCTCGGCCCGCAGCCAGCGGCCGCGGCGGCAACGGATATCGCACGATCAGCGAATTGAGATCGGGCGCGTTGCCGCCGCGGGCGACTCGCACGGTGGAGACGGCGAGCGCCACGTTCGACCAATCCTCGCCGGTCGACTGGGTGATCTCGGCACGGCGCACCAGTTCGATCGCCGGCTTGCGGTCCTTGGCGCCGGTGTCGAGACGGGCGTCGTAAATCGGCATCCAGCGGGCGTTGCGCACCGCATAGGTCACCCGCAATGTCGCGCGGGTCGCGGCGGCGGAGGCCAGCTCGATCCGCACCTCGAGCTTGCTCGGCGGCTTGGCGGCACGATCGGCTTCAAGACGCGCGATCTCGCGATCAACGTCGCGCTGCTTGCGCGTGGCGTCGCGGATCGCGTTGTCGGCGGTTGCCACTTCGTCCCCGACCGCCGAGAACGCGGCACGCCACTCGCTGACCGGACGCGCCTCGCCCTTCTCGCCGATCCCGACCGGCGAGGCCTCGGCAAAATGCTCGGCGAATTTGCGCCGCGCTTCGGCCGCCGTGATGATTCCCTGCAGATCCTCGCGCTGATCCCTGAGCGCCTCGATCCGCTTGTCGATGTCGGGCAGGTTGGCCGGCGGCACCGGCCGCGGCGGCCGCGCGTCGATGGCTCCGATCGTGAGCCGGTCGCCCGCCCCGCCTTCGACCCGCAACGAGGTCGGATCGAGGCCCATCGGGAAATCCTTCGCGACGAGCGTATTGTCGCCGGCCGGCAGATCCAGCGTGATGACGCGGGTGACACTCGCGCCATCAGGATAGACGGTCACGGCGTCAACCTGCGACGCCGCGTCGAGATTGGCCGCATGCAGCGGCCCGGCAACCAGCGCTCCCGCCAGCACCAGGCTGGAGGTCACAAGACAATTCGCAATCCTTCGCATCACACATCCCTCCGGGAACATCGCATCGCGCGCGAGACGAACCGCGCGCCGGGCTCAAGGCGCGCCGTTTCTCGTGGTGAGACGCAGCGAGGAAGGGACTGGTTCGATTGAGGTTTCCCTGCGGCGCGACCATGGCGGCGCCACGGCTGCCGAATGGCGCGGCGATGTCTTTCGTGCGTCAGCGCTCAGCCCGGCGCCGGATGAACAGGTAATTCGGCACGAAGCCGGCGATGGTGATCGCAATCATGATCCACCAACCGCGATGGAAGGCCGCGATCCTGTCAGCCATCGTGGCCGGCGTAGCCAGGATCGCGACGAAGATCGCGACGCCGATCGCAAGTGCCGCCTGCCGGATCATGTTGATGACACCCGAGCCGGTGGCGAACGACGATGGTGGCAGCGAACCCGCCCCGACCCCCATCAGGGTCGGAAAGGTCAGCCCGACACCGATACCGGTGAGCATCATGCCGACCACGAAGGCAGGTATGTCGGGGTCAGCCCCAAGCAGCATTGCCCAGATCGCGAGGCCGCCCGCGAACGATGCGATTCCGGCGGACACGACGGCTGCGGCGCCAAATCGTGCGATCAGGCGGGCAGCGAACAACAGCGAGGTGAACGGGACAAGCAGCGGACCCGGCGCGATTGCAAGGCCGGTCTTCAGCGCCGACCAGCCCCACACGGTTTGCTCCCACAGCGCCACCGACAGCAGCATCGCGCCGAAAGCCGCCGAGTAAGGCGCCATGACAAACGTCGCCCCGGTAAACGGCCTGACCGCAAACAGGGCGGGATCGACGAACGGGTTCTTCGAGCGCAGACAGTGCCACGCGAAGGCGGCGAGCGAGAGGCCCGCGACGGCAAAACCGAGCAGCACGCCGCGCGAGCCCCATCCCCAGTCATTCGCCTTCACGATTCCGAATGTCAACGCACCGATGCCCGAGGTCACCAGCAGTGCCGCCCACCAGCTCGGGCGCGGTACGTCATGGCCGGGCACTTCAGGCAGTTTGAGCCAGCCGATAACCAGTGCGACGACGCCGATCGGGACATTGACGATGAAGATCCAGCGCCAGTCGAAGGTGACGAGCACGCCGCCTGCGAGCGGCCCGAGCGCGGCCGCAAGTCCGCCGATCGCCGTCCAGGTCCGCACGGCACCTGCGCGCTGGTCGGGCGGAAACGACGCCAGCAGCAGGCCGATCGAGGTCGGGGTCATCAACGCCGCACCGGCGGCCTGCGCGATGCGGGCGACGACCAGCAGTTCGACGTTGGGTGCAAGCGCGCATGCCGCCGACGCGGCCGTGAACAGCGCAACGCCGAGCAGGAAGCTCAGATTGCGGCTGTGGCGCTCTGCCAGGCGGCCGAAAAACACCAGCAGCGCCGCATAGACGATCGCATAGCCATTGAGGATCCAGGACAAATCCTCGAGCGAGGCGCCGCGGAATTCCTGCGCGATGTTCGGCAGCCCCACATTGACGATGAACAGGTCGAGATTTGCGAGGCAGATGCCCACCGATACGATCGCGAGCACCTGGCGCGGTGATGCCGTTGCGACGCGAGCCCGCGGTCGCGCGTCAGTTCCGATAGCCAGCCCGATCGTCTCCGCCTCAATCTCCGACATCGCTCTCTCCGGATATGTGCATATGCATCTATTGCTATTAAGTGCATATGCATGTATGTGTCAAGACGATCGGAGGCTTTAATGGCGAAAACGGAACCCAGCCGATGCAATCTCACAGCGCTGCGCAAGGCGACGCGGCGGGTGTCGCAGCTCTACGATCAGGTCCTTGCCACGTCCGGGCTGCGCGGCACGCAACGGGCCATTCTGGTCCACATCAGACGTTCGGGCGCGCCGACGATGGGCGAACTGGCCGCCGCGCTGGTGCTCGACCGCACCGCGCTCAACCACAACCTCAAGCCGCTGGAGCGCGACGGCCTCCTGACCATCACCGTCGACAAGGATGACCGCCGCAGCCGCCTGGTGCGGCTGACCAAACGCGGCGAAGCGAGGCTCGACGAGTCGCAGGCTGCCTGGCTCAAGGCGCAGGATCGTTTCGAGACCGCCTTTGGCGCCAGGCAGGCCGCCGATCTGAGGCAGACGCTCGAACTGATCGCCGCTCTCGAATTTGGCGAGCACCCGGCCGATTTGTCGGCGTCATAAACCGGTTCAAATGAAAAGCGGCCCGGCGTTGGCGCCGGGCCGCTCGTTCTCACGCGATCCGCGTCGGTCGCGCCTTAGCTATAGATCTCGAACAGGCCGGCGCCGCCCTGACCACCGCCGATGCACATGGTCACGACGCCCCACTTGGCCTTGCGGCGGCGGCCTTCCTGCAAGAGGTGGCCGGTGAGCCGGGCACCGGTCATGCCGAACGGATGGCCGATCGCGATCGAGCCGCCGTTGACGTTGTACTTCTCGGGATCGATGCCGAGCTGGTCGCGCGAATAAAGGCACTGGCTGGCGAAGGCCTCGTTGAGCTCCCAGAGGTCGATGTCGTCGACCTTCAGACCGTGGCGCTTCAAGAGCTTCGGCACGGCGAACACCGGACCGATGCCCATCTCGTCGGGCTCACAACCGGCCGAGGCCCAGGCAACGAAACGGCCGAGCGGGTTGAGGCCGCGCTTCTCGGCGTCCTTGGCTTCCATCAGCACCACGGCGGCGGCGCCGTCGGACAGCTGGCTGGCATTGCCGGCGGTGACGAACTTGCCCGGGCCCTTGACCGGCTCGAGCTTGGCAAGGCCTTCCAGCGTGGTCTCGGGGCGGTTGCACTCATCGCGATCGACCACGTAGTCGACGATCGACTCGGCCTTGGTTGCCTTGTCGACCACCTTCATCTTGGTCTTCATCGGGACGATTTCGTCCTTGAACTTGTTGGCCTGCTGCGCGGCGGCCATGCGGCGCTGCGACTCCAGCGAATACTCATCCTGGTATTCGCGGCTGAGCTTGTAGCGCTCGGCGACGATGTCGGCGGTATCGATCATCGCCATGAAGATGTCGGGCGCGGTCTTGAGCAGGTCCGGATCGATCGATTCCTTCGGCGAGCCGCCGCCGGGAATCGAGATGCTCTCGACGCCGCCGGCGACGATGCAATCAGAGCCATCCGAGCGGATGGAGTTGGCGGCCATCGCGATGGTCTGCAGGCCCGACGAGCAGAAGCGGTTCACCGAGACACCGGCGGTCGACTTCGGCAGGCCGGCGAGCAGTGCGGCCTGGCGGCCGATGTTCGGCGCGCCATGCGCGCAATTGCCGAGATAGCAATCCTCGACATATTCCTTGTCGACGCCGGCACGATCGACCGCGTGCTTGATGGCGTGCGCGGCGAGCGACATCGGCGGGGTGATGTTGAATCCGCCACGGCCGGACTTCGCCAGGCCGGTGCGCGCATAGGAAACGATTACGGCTTCACGCATTGTTTTCTCCCTCTGAGATGACGGTCATTGTGGCGCGTCGTGGCCCGTTCGTACACATTTTTCGTGCGGCGCAACAGCAATACCAGAGGCCCTGGAACGACAAACGCCGCCTCCGGGGTCGGAGACGGCGTCATGTTCCGCAGATCGGAATTTGGGTGTGCTTGAACGAGATCAGGTGATGACCACGAGCGCGCTTTGGCTCCCTCTCCCGCTTGCGGGGGAGGTTTGGGGTGGGGGCATTTTCGCAATCGAGAATCTTTGTGAGGAGAGAGCCCCCACCCGGATCGCATCTGTCGATGCGATCCGACCTCCCCGCAAGCGGGAGAGGTGAAGCGAGACTGCGGATCAGCCGTCGGATTGCAAACTAAAACGTAAGCGCTTTGGCCTGCTTCACCTGCGGCAGCGATTGCACCTTGGCGAGCAGCTCCGCCGGCACCGCGCCGTCGACCTCGACCAGCGCAATGGCGTCGCCGCCCTGCTTGACGCGGCCGAGATGGAAGGTCGCGATATTGATTTTCGCATCACCCAAGAGACTCGCGAACGCGCCGATGAAGCCCGGCTTGTCCTCGTTGGTCACGTAGATCATCGACTTGCCGAATTCGGCATCGACGCGGATGCCCTTGATGTCGACGAGGCGCGGCTTGCCATCGGCATACACGGTGCCGGACACCGAACGCTCCTGGCGCTCGGTCGCGACGGTGACCGTGATCAGGCTTTCGTAGTCGCTCTGCGCGGCACGGACGACCTCGTCCACCACCATGCCGCGCTCCTTGGCGACGACCGGCGCCGACACCACGTTGACCTCGCCCAGCATCGGGCGCAGCAGGCCGGACAGCACCGCCGAGGTGATCGCCTTGATCTTCATCTCGGCGACGTGGCCCTCATAGGTGATCGTGGTCTTGAGAATCCCGCTCTCGGTGAGCTGGCCGGCGAACGAGCCGAGCTTCTCGGCGAGCTCGATGAACGGCTTCAGCTTCGGCGCCTCTTCCGCTGTGATCGAGGGGAAGTTGACCGCGTTCGAGATCGCGCCCGACAGCAGATAATCCGACATCTGCTCGGCGACCTGCAGCGCAACGTTCTCCTGCGCCTCGGTGGTGGAGGCGCCGAGATGCGGGGTGCAGATCACGTTGGGATGACCGAACAGCACGTTCGTGGTCGCCGGCTCCTCGACGAACACGTCGAACGCGGCACCCGCGACATGCTTGGAATTCAGCGCATCGACCAGCGCCTGCTCGTCGACCAGCCCGCCGCGGGCGCAGTTGATGATGCGCACGCCCTTCTTCATCTTGGCGATCGCGGCCGCGTCGATGACGTTGCGGGTCTTCTCGGTCAGCGGCGTGTGCAGCGTGATGAAATCGGCGCGCTTGAGCAGGTCATCCAGCTCGACCTTCTCGACGCCGATATCCTTGGCGCGTTCCGGCGACAGGAACGGATCGAACGCGATCACCTTCATGCGCAGGCCGAGCGCGCGATCCGCGACGATCGAACCGATATTGCCGCAACCGATCACCCCGAGCGTCTTGGCGGTAATCTCGACGCCCATAAAGCGGTTCTTCTCCCACTTGCCGGCCTGGGTCGAGGCGTCGGCCTGCGGGATCTCGCGTGCCAGCGCCAGCATCAAAGTGATCGCGTGCTCGGCGGTCGTGATCGAATTGCCGAACGGCGTGTTCATCACGATGATGCCCTTGGCGGTCGCGGCCGGGATCTCGACATTGTCGACGCCGATGCCGGCGCGGCCGATCACCTTGAGCTTGGTCGCCTTCTCGATGATCTTGGCGGTCGCCTTGGTGGCCGAGCGGATCGCAAGGCCATCATAGTTGCCGATGATCTCGGCGAGCTTGTCCTTGTCTTTGCCGAGGTTGGGCTGGAAGTCGACCTCGACGCCGCGATCCTTGAAGATCTGCACGGCGGCCGGGGACAGCGCGTCGGAAATGAGAACCTTGGGTTTTGTCATCGGAATGATCCGTTGCTGAACGATGCGTTTGAATACACGACGGCCGCGGGCACGAAGCCCGCCCGGCCACTCTGCGCGATAGATGGCCGGGTCAACTAGCGAAGACGCGCTTCGCGCTTTAGCCCGGCCATAACGATGATGAATTACGCGAAGCGGCCTAGGCCGCTTCTTTAAGCAGCCTTGGGCAGCGCCGCCTTGGTTTCGGCGAAGGCCCAGTCGATCCACTGCGTCAGCAGCTCGACGTCCTTTGCTTCAACGGTGGCGCCGCACCAGATCCGCAGACCAGCCGGCGCATCGCGGTAATACGCGAAGTCGAAGCCGGCGTTTTCCTTCTCCACCAGCGCGACCAGCTTCTTGCAGAAGTCGGCCTGCGCATCTGATGGAAGCGAGGTGATCGCGGGATCGGTGAACTTCAGGCACACCGAGGTGTTGGAACGGATCGCGGGATCCGTGGCCAGGAAGTCGATCCAGGGTGTCCGCGCCTTCCAGTCGGCGAGCGCCTTGGTGTTGGCGTCGGCGCGCGCGATCAGGGCCTTCAGGCCGCCGATCGACTTCGCCCAGTTCAGCGCGTCGAGATAATCCTCGACGCACAGCATCGACGGCGTGTTGATGGTCTCGCCTTCGAAGATGCCCTGGTTGAGCTTGCCGCCCTTGGTGAGACGGAAGATCTTCGGCAGCGGCCAGGCCGGCTTGTAGGTTTCGAGCCGTTCGACCGCACGGGGCGACAGGATCAGCATGCCGTGCGCCGCCTCACCGCCGAGCGCCTTCTGCCAGGAGAAGGTGACGACGTCGAGCTTGGCGAAATCGAGCGGTTGCGCGAAGGCGGCCGAGGTCGCGTCGCAAATCGTGAGGCCTTCACGGGTTGCGCTGATCCAGTCTGCGTTCGGCGCGCGCACGCCTGACGTGGTGCCATTCCAGGTGAAGACGACGTCCGATGCGGGATCGACCTTGGAGAGATCGGGGATTTCACCGTAAGCCGCGTTCAGCTTGGTGACGTCCTTCAGCTTCAATTCCTTGACGATGTCGCTGACCCAGCCCTCGCCGAAGGATTCCCAGGCGAGCGTGGTGACGGGACGCGCACCGAGCAGCGACCACAGCGCCATCTCGACCGCGCCGGTGTCCGACGCCGGCACGATGCCGATCTTGTAGTCCGCAGGCACCTCAAGCACTTCGCGCGTCAGTTCGATCGCGAGCTTGAGCTTGGCCTTGCCGACCTTCGCGCGGTGCGAACGGCCGAGGGCGGCGTCCTTGAGATTGTTGGGGTTCCAGCCGGGGCGCTTGGCGCAGGGGCCGGAGGAGAAATGCGGCACGTTGGGCCGCGAAGCGGGCTTCGCTGCAGTCATAATCTACCCTTCCAGATAGCTGCCTCTCGGTGGGGAGAGGTTTCCCGCGGTCGGAGATAGTGGAAGGGTACCCAAACGTCAAGGAAGTTCAGACTTTTCCGGAACGATCGGGAGATCACGGCTGATTGATGGGGCGTTCTCGACCTGCTGCACCGTCTCCTGATCGAGCAAATCTGCCGCCAGTGTCATGATCTTAACTGCCTTGCGCCGGCTCGATATTTTCAAAATGCTCTTATCGCCGGCCAGCACGATGTACTCGTTGCCGACCCGGACGATCGAATATTCCGACATTCCAATCCCCAGTTGCCCGCCGCCCCGTGGGAGACGTCCGACATACCGGACTCGTTCCGCCCCGTAAAATCACGGAGGCCGGCTTAGTTTATTGGCTGTTAACCGGATCGCGCAGCAGCGGCTACCGCAGGCATTGCCTTGTGAGCGGCACAACTTCGTACGCGCAGCTCAAAAGCGCAGCGTCATGCCGACATGGCTGCGCGCGAATCCGAGCCGCTCATAGAAGCGCTGCGCGTCGACGCGGGTGTGGTGCGTCAGCAACTCGACGAGCGTGCAACCTTGCGCGCGCGCCTCGGTCACCGCCCACTGCACGAGCTGCTCGCCGATGCCGCGGCTGCGGCAGTGTTTTGCAACGCGGACGTCCTCGAGCAGACCGCGCGAAGAGCCTTGCGAACTGATCCCCGGCAGAACCGCAAGCTGCAGGCAGCCGACCACGGCGCCCTTCTCGTCGACCGCGACGACGAGTTGCAGGTTCGGATCACGCTCGACCCGTGCGAAGGCGTCGTAATAGCTTTGCGGCAGCGGATCCGCGATCCGCTCGCGCGCGCTGCCGAGCGGATCGTCCGCCAGCATGCCGACGATGGCGGCGACATCCTCGCGCCGCGCGCGGCGGATCGTGATCGATGAGGCTTCAGTCATATCGATGTTCACCAGAAGTCAGCGCACCGCCGGCAGGCCGAGCACATGCTCGGCATCGGCGATCCAGCGGCGGATCATGGGATAGCGCGCGAGTTCGAGGCCGCCGTCCTCCGCCGTGCGCGTATAGGCGAGCAACGACACGTCGGCGAGCGAGAACGCATCGCCGACCAGGAACTGCGTGCCGGCAAGATGCCGCTCCAGGTGATCGAGCGCGACATAGCCGCGCTTGATCAGATTCGGATCGATCTCGGAGACGGCCTTGCCGAGATACACGGTCTGAAAACGGCAGACGGCGACATAAGGCTCATGGCTGTTCTGCTCCCAGAACATCCAGGCATCCATCTGCGCCGCGCGATACGGATCGGCGGGGATCAGATCGCTGCCGCGCGCGAGGTAGCGGATGATGGCGTTGGATTGCGCAAGCCTGCGTCCGTCATCCAGCTCGACCGTCGGCACCTGTCCCCAACCGTTCAGCTTGAGGAATTCCGCCGTCCGGCTGCCGCCCTTCATGGTGTCGATCTCGACCCATGTGTAAGGCAGCGCCAGCTTGTCGCACACCCATTTCACCTTCAGGCAATTGCCTGAATTGGCGTCGCCGTGGATTTTCATGTGAGGTCGCTCCGCTTGCGGAGCAACATCGGATCAGCCGCACATTGCGGTGTCAAGCGACGCAGCGTTCGTCAGAACTTGTAGCCGATCGCAGCACGTACGCTGTTCTGCGTGACCGACGTGTTCTTGACCGGCATGAACTTGACGTATTCCCACTCGCCGCGCAGGAAAACACAGTTCCACAGCATGTATTCCAGGCCGAGACCAGCGGTCCAGCCGGCAACGTAAGCGTCCGTCTTCGCATCCGTTGCGGTTTGGGAAAACTGCGGGAGTGCAAAGGTGGTCGAACTTCCGTCGGCAAAGTTGATCGTTCTGTTCACGGAGCTCGTGACCGTGCGCGAGACATCCATTCGGCCGACCGCAAGGCCGCCGAACATGTAGGGCAGAAAGTCACCGGTTGCCCAACCCGCCCGGCCGCGGAATGTCACCTCGTCCTTGAGCTTCATTGAAGCGCTTCCATTCAACGTCACGCCGTCGGCGGCAGAGGCACCGGCCGGCAGGACCAAGGTGGGTTGCGCGACTTGAATCGGACCCAGGCTTCCGAAGGTCGATGCCGTAAGGCCGGACCAATGGGTATAGTTTGCTTCGACACCCACCACGGCGTCGTCATACTGCCAGTTGCGTCCGACAAATGCTCCGAAACCCGAGCTTTGCGAATTGACCCGGCCAAGCAGATTGAATTGAGACGTCGGCCCTTGCAGCGTCGTGTTGCGAAAGATGGAATTGGTCAGCGGCGCAACCGAGCCACCGAAGTCGGTGTTGATCCATGTCTGGCTGACCTGACCGCCGACATACCAGCCGTCCCAGTTTCTGGTGGGTGCGCTGGACGCGGGCAGACTGCCGCGAAGGAACTCCGGCATGTCGGCCGCCTGCGCGCCGGTCACCGCCCCGAACATCATCGCCGCCAGCAAGAACCTACGCATCGCAACGCTCCATCCCACTCATCGAATGCGCGTTGATCATCGCCTGTTAACCTTAACCAATCGTTGTCGCCGGCCGTCTTCGACCACGCAAGTTGCACAAAGCTCGCGACATGGCGCGGCAACGGAAAACGGCGCGGGATGATCCCGCGCCGTTTTCAATCGTTAACCGTGAGGCCTCGAAATTAACCCTTATCAGCCCTTGCGGATCAGCGGGGGCGGCGGCGGCGGGGGCAGCACGTCGCAGCACGGCAGGTTGAAGCGCACGCCGAGCTTCACGTCCTGCGAGGTGATGTCGCGGAACTGGAAGCTCGAGGGGCCGGTCGGCGTGCCGTCGAAGAAGTGCCCCTGGCCTTGACCAGCGGTGCCCATGTCGAGGTAGCGATAGGCCAGTTCAACCGTAAAGTTGTTGGTGACCTTGTAGGCGACACCGGCATGCACCGCCCAGGCGAAGTTGGTCTTGGTTGCGCCGTCGGCGATGAAGGAGCTGGTCAGGCCCGACCCGCTCGGGAACGTGGCGACGTCGGAGAACGCCGAGGTCTTGAGCACTGCGGCACCGACACCGGCGCCGATGAACGGGGTCAAGCAACCCCAGGTGCCGAGATCGGCGTAGACGTTGACGAGGCCGACCCAGCTCTGGACGCCGCCATGATAGGTGTCGCCCAAGGAGCTCGGCCCGGGGAACGTGAAGAAGTCGGTGCCGTTGAAGCTCACCTTCGAGCGATACTCGCCGGTGATGTCGGCGCGGAACCAGCTGTTGAACTGATAGCCGACGCCGATGCCGTAGAGCATGCCGCCGTCGAAACCGTGGCCGAATTGATTGAAGGCAGTGCCGGCCGGCAGCGTGTCGTAGGCGTTAACGTGCAGCCTCGCCTTGGTGTTGGTCATGCCGATATCGCCGCGCAGATACCAGCCGCCGAAATCCTGGACCGGAGGAGGCGCATACGCCATCGGAGGCGGCGGCATGATCGGCATGTCGGCAGCGAACGCCGCCGAGGACAGCAGAGATGCCGCTCCCGCGGCAATCAGGGTCTTTACGCTACGCATTGGCTTCGTCCTTTTGGGCCAAGTGAGGCGACACGAAAGGCCCCACGTCTGAAACTCACGGGCGGACGATGGCAGCAAATGTTTAAGCGGCACTTAACCCTAATTTTTAAGGTTGATTTTCTCTGACCTAATTCTGCGGCTGTTGCTTATGGGTCCATAAATGCGCGCACGCAGCGGCGAAAGATGGCGATCTCGCCACAGATGCTAATGAAGCGTTGACGCATATGCGCGCGTTTGCAACGCACGCGAGCCGCTTGTGTTAGCGAATGCTTAATGCGGGAACCGCCACTGCCCGGCTCACTGCCGGCAGTTCAGCGAACGGCCTTCGGCATCTTCGGCAGGAACACCGCGAGCAGGCCGATCGCCGGCAGGAATGCGCACAGCTGATAGACGAAGGCGATCGAGGTGTGGTCCGCGAGCTTGCCGAGCACCGCGGCGCCGAGCCCGCCGATGCCGAAGGCGACGCCGAAGAACACGCCGGAGATCATGCCGAAGCGATGCGGCATCAATTCCTGCGCGAACACGATGATCGCCGACGTCGCCGATGAGATGATCAGGCCGATCACGACCGTCAGCACGGCACTTGCGAACAGGCCGGCATAAGGCAGCGCCAGCGTGAACGGCAGCGCGCCGAGGATCGAGAACCAGATCACGTATTTGCGGCCGAAGCGGTCGCCGAGCGGCCCGCCAATGAACGCGCCAGCGGCGTTCGCGGCGAGGAAGATGAACAGATAGAGCTGCGCCGCCTGCGTCGAGACGCCGAACCTGTCGATCAGATAGAAGATGTAATAGCTCGACAGGCTGGAGACATAGAGCTGCTTGGAGAACAGCAGCGCGACCAGCACGACGAGCGCGATCATCACGCGCCGCTGGTCCGGATGGTCGGGATGCCGCGCAGCGGCGACCGCCTTCTTGCCCGCGATCTGCGGCTTGTACCAGACGCCGATGCGCCAGAGGATCACGATGGCGAGGAACGCGATCGAGGAGAACCAGGCGATCGAGGGCTGGCCGAACGGCACCACGATCAAGGCGGCGAGCACGGGTCCCATCGAGGTGCCGAAACTCCCGCCGAGCTGGAACACCGATTGCGCGAAACCGTAGCGTCCGCCAGACGCCAGCCGCGCGATGCGCGACGATTCCGGGTGGAACACCGCGGACCCGAGACCGACCAGCGAAGCCGCGATCAGGATCATCCCGTAAGAGTGCGCGACGCTGAGCAACAGCAGCCCGAAGAAGGTGAAGCCCATGCCGATCGCAAGCGAGAACGGCTGCGCCTTCTTGTCGGTGAAATGCCCGACCAGCGGCTGCAGCAACGAGGCGGTGAACTGGAACGCCAGCGTGATCATTCCGATCTGCGCGAAGTCGAGCGCATAGTTGTTCTTCAGGATCGGATAGACCGAGGCGATCAGCGACTGCATGGTGTCGTTGAGGAAGTGCGAGAAGCTGATGCCGGCGAGCACGACATAGGCCGGCCCCGCTGCGGCGGCCACCTTCGCGGCGGTCAATTCCGGTACCGGCACCGGTTCGCCCAGTGCCTGTTCGCTTATGACGGGCTTGTTCAACGCAGCATTCCCGGACGGATTCGCAAAAATACCTCCGTGTCGTACGACGCGGAGGTAGGGCGGACCAGTTGCACTAGCCGATGGCAGCGATGCGCGGTGTGGTTCTCGCAACCATCTGTCCCACCTCCCCGTCATCCTGAGGAGCGCGTAGCGCGTCTCGAAGGATGAACGGCCCGGCTGGTGGCCGTGCATCCTTCGAGACGCGGCCAAGCGGCCGCTCCTCAGGATGACGGGGAAGGTTGGCTGGAGAGTTAGGCCCTAAGCCGCGGCGGCGTGGCCGAGTGCGCTGACGATGTTGTCGACGACCTCTTCCACCAGGATGCGGTCATCGCCCTCGCCCATGACGCGGATCACCGGTTCGGTGCCGGAGGGGCGGATCAACAGACGGCCATGGCCGTTGAGGCGCTTCTCGCCGTCGGTGATCGCGGACTTGACCTCGGCGGAGTCGAGCGGCTTGCCGCTGCGATAGCGCACGTTCTTCAGGATTTGCGGCAATGGTTCAAAACGCCGGCAGATCTCCGACACCGGGCGGCGCAGCTTCTGCACCACGGCCAGCACCTGCAGCGCGGCGACGAAGCCGTCGCCGGTGGTCGAATAGTCCGACATGATGATATGGCCGGACGGCTCGCCGCCGAGATTGTAGCCGCCGCTCAGCATCTGCTCGAGCACATAGCGGTCGCCGACCGGGGTGCGGACCATCGAAAGCCCGTGGCCCTGCAGGAAGCGCTCCAGCCCGAGATTGGACATCACGGTCGTGACGATGCCGGGTTTGGCAAGGCGCCCCTCTTCCTTCCAGCTCTGCGCGATCACCGCGAGCAGCTGGTCGCCGTCGACGATGTGGCCGCGCTCGTCGACCAGGATGACGCGATCGGCATCGCCGTCGAGCGCAATGCCGATGTCGGCGCGCATCTCACGCACCTTGCGCGACAGCGCTTCCGGTGAGGTCGAGCCGCATTCCTTGTTGATGTTGAAGCCGTCGGGTTCGACGCCGATCGGCACCACGTCGGCGCCGAGCTCCCACAGTGCTTCCGGCACCACCTTGTAGGCGGCGCCGTTGGCGCAATCGACCACGACGCGCAGGCCGTCGAGCGAGAGGTCGCGCGGCAACGTGCGCTTGGCGAATTCGATGTAGCGGTCATGGACGCCGTCGATGCGGCGGGCGCGGCCGAGGCTCGCGCTCTGCGCCAGGCGGCGATCGAGCGATTCGTCGAGCAACTGCTCGATCTGCTTCTCGACATCGTCGGAGAGCTTGAAGCCCTGCGGGCCGAACAGCTTGATGCCGTTGTCCTCGAAAAGATTATGCGACGCCGAGATCATGACGCCGAGATCGGCGCGCATCGACTTGGTCAGCATCGCGATCGCCGGCGTCGGCATCGGGCCGACCAGCAGCACGTCCATGCCGACCGAGGTGAAGCCCGCCACCATGGCGTATTCGATCATGTAGCCGGACAGCCGCGTGTCCTTGCCGATCACGACGCGATGGCGATGGTCGCCACGCTGAAATACCAACCCTGCGGCCTGCCCCACCTTGAGCGCGAGCTCCGGCGTGATCAGTCCATTGGCGCGGCCCCGAATTCCATCGGTCCCGAAATATTTGCGGCTCATGTAACCCCCAACACGGACCTCTCAAACCACCCGGCGAGAGAGTCCCGAACGCCTACCAGTGTAGCGTGCATCGGCCTTATAGACTGCCAGGCGCTAAGATGACTTCAAAAAATATGATGAATCATTACCACGGCCGAACCGCATTTTTCGGCCTTAAGGCGCTGAAAAATATAACATTCCGGTGGTTCAGACAATCCCCGGGGGAGGCGCGCTGTCCCCTACCCTTTGCCGCTGCGCTTGACGTGCTGGTCGCCCTTGGTCGGGGCCGGCTGGGTCACATTGACGGGGTCGGAACCGGGAAACGTCTCCTCCAGGCCCTCTTCCAGGGCCTCGTCGAGCCGGCGCTTTTCGGCGTTGTCGTCGGCCTTTGGCTTGGTGCCTGATTGCATCATCGTGCTCTCCCATCCGTCTTCGATTTGGCGGGCCCTCCAACCATGCTAGATGACGGCAAGACCGAACAGCTGCAAGACTTACCGACAAGGCTTGCTCGAATAGACTTGCGACAAGAAGAAGGGCCGGGAAAGTCCATGAAGCACATTACCTGCATCGAAGATCTGCGCCAGCTGCACAAGCGCCGGGTGCCGAAGGCGTTTTTCGATTATGCGGACCGCGGCTCCTACACCGAGGACACGCTGCGCGCCAATTCCGAGGACCTGCAGCAGATCAAGTTCCGCCAGCGCATCCTGGTCGATGTGTCCAAGCGTACCCTGGCGACCACGATTCTCGGTGAGCCCTCGGCGATGCCGTTGATCCTGGCCCCGGTCGGCCTGCTCGGCATGCAGCATGGCGACGGCGAAATCTACGCCTGCCGCGCCGCACAAGCGGCCGGCATTCCCTTCACCCAGAGCACCATGTCGATCTGCTCGATCGAGGACATCGCGGCCGCCGTCGACAAGCCGTTCTGGTTCCAGCTCTACGTCATGAAGGACCGCGGCTTCATCAAGTCGCTGATCGAGCGCGCGATCGCGGCGAAATGCTCGGCGCTGGTGTTGACCGTCGACCTGCAGGTGATCGGCCAGCGCCACCAGGACATCAAGAACGGCATGACGGTGCCGCCGGAATGGTCGCTGTCGAAATTGATCGACTTCGCGACCAAGCCGGCCTGGGTGTCGGGCGTACTGCAAGGCAAGCGCCGCACCTTCGGCAACATCGCCGGTCACGTCAAAGGCATGGACGACATCGTCAAGCTGTCGGAATGGACGGCATCGCAGTTCGACACCACGCTGAACTGGAAGGACATCGATTGGATCCGCTCGATCTGGCCGGGCAAGCTGATCCTGAAGGGCATTCTCGATGTCGAGGACGCCGAGCTCGCCGCCAAGACCGGCGCGCAGGCGATCGTGGTCTCCAACCATGGCGGCCGCCAGCTCGACGGCGCACCGTCCTCGATCGAGGTGCTGCCCGAGATCGTCGACGAGGTCGGCTCAAAGCTCGAGATCATGTTCGACGGCGGCATCCGCACCGGCATGGACATCATGCGCGCGCTGGCACTCGGCGCGAAATCCTGCATGATCGGCCGCGCCTATGCCTACGGCCTCGGCGCCGGCGGCCAGGAGGGGGTCGCCAAGGCGCTCGATATCCTGGGCAAGGAGCTCACCACCACGATGGGCCTGTGCGGCGTCAACACCATCGCCGAGATCGACGACAAGGTGCTGGCGGTATGAGGCAATAGCCATCCCGCCTACAGGCGTCGTCCCGGCGAAGGCCGGGACCCATAACCACAGCCGTGCGAGATTTGAGCAAGGCTGTGGCCACAGCTCTTCTCAACAACCACCATCGGTGGTTATGGGTCCCTGCTTTCGCACTAGGGCATGCACAGATCTGATGCGACAGATTGACTCGGACGCTGAGCCTGGGATTCCAGAATCGGCAATGCATGTG